>NZ_JBMPZU010000035.1:0-228341 GCF_049463095.1 Neobacillus sp. 19
AGGCAACGGATGAAGAAACAGAGGCCATCGCAAAGAGCGGTGCAGGAATGGTTTATTGCTCCGGCAGCATCGGTATAATAGATGGATTAGTCCCGCCAGTTTTAAAATTTATTGAAAGTGGGGGTATTGCCGGATTAGGCTCCGACCAAGCGCCTGGAAACAATTGCAATAATATGTTTAATGAAATGAAATTTGCTGCCATTTTAAATAAAGTTAAGCGATCAAATCCAACAGTCTTTCCGGCAGCGCTATCGCTTCGGTTAGCCACAATTGATGCAGCGAAAGTAATGGGGATTGACCATGAAGTGGGGTCATTAAAAAAAGGAAAGAAAGCAGATGTCATAATGATTAACTTGCTGGAACCAACGCTTTCACCTCTTTTCATTGATCCAATTCGAAATATTATACCCAATCTTGTTTATTCAGCTAGAGGTCATGAAGTTGAAACGAGTATTATTGACGGAAAAATTATCATGGAAAACCGACAAATAACAACGATTGATACGAGAAGTGCAATTTTAGATGCGCAGCAGGCAGCTAAAGAAGTCAGTTTACGGGCTAAAAAAGATATTCTCCAAGCCGATAGTGAAATGTTACGGATGATGGAGGAGGGACTTTTATAAAAGATATTCACAGCACTTTTTATTGCAGTGTGGCAAAAGATCAGGATCACATTTGATTCTGGTCTTTTTATCATTCAAAGTCATATTTTTTCTGGATCGGCTGCCTGCCTTTCAGAAGGGATTGTGGTTATTTTAAAATCTTTTTTTACACATATTCATTAATGGACACCCATCACAAATGGGTGATGCCTTGCAATGCTCCTTCGCGTGTACAACGAGAAGGGCGTGATATTCATTAAATAGCACCAAGTCTTTAGGCAGCTCTTTTTCAATTTGATTTCTAAAGCCATCATATAATTCTGGCATATCATAGCCCAAGCGGTAAAATATCCGCCTTGCGTAGGCGTCCACGACAAAAATCGGAGTATCAAATGCGTAAAGTAAGATAACATCAGCCGTTTCGGGGCCGATGCCTTTTATGTTTAAAAGTTCGGTGCGCAGTTGATGTCTGTCTATTGTTTTTATCAAATCGATTTCATATTCATATGTTTTAAACCATTCCATAAATGACTTGATCCGCTTTGCCTTTATATTGAAAAAGCCGCTTGGCCTGATGATCTGAGCAAGCTCATCGAGAGGTAAATTGTCTATTGCTTCAGGATCTAAAAAAGGTCTCAGATTGTCTAGGGCCTTGTCAACATTATGCCAGCTCGTATTTTGCACGAGGATAGATCCTATCATCATTTCAAACGGTGTCTCAGCTGGCCACCATCCTTGAGGACCGTAGTGTGTGTATAGTTTATTGTAAATTAATTGATAATCGTGCTTCATTTATTCACCTAATCGCTTTCTAATCCTATTTCCACTTCATATAGTAGGAAAGAGTGTAGCCGAAAACTTTTGTAAAACACCTTTCCGACAGTAAATCTATCTTATCCGACAGTAAACTCATCTTATCCGACAGTAAATTTACCCTATCCGATAGTATTGCTGCCCTTCCCGACAGTAAATTATAGGTTTCGCATTTTTAGTAAAGAACTCGCCATAAGTAAAACGTGGCATAGGCTTGCCAATTCTCCCATCTTGATGAATACCCTAAGAGTTCATCCTTCCCGGGCTTTTTCTCTGAACCGGTTAAATATTTAATGGCATTATGCAGTCCGACATCATCCATCGGATATGCTGAGGTAAAGTGCAAGCAGCGCATTAATACATAATTCGCTGTCCATGGACCTATCCCTCGGATCTTAACTAAACTCTTTTCGGCTTCTTTAAGGCTGTCCAATCTTAATAATTTTTCCTTCGATAATTCCCCGCTGGCCATCAATTGGGCAATGCCAATAATATATTCGCTTTTTTTCAAAGTCATTTTAATATCTGCCAGATCTACAGGTGTTAATTTTGCAATTTGTTCATAGGAAGGAAATACCCAATAATTCTTGCCATTCCACTCGATTGAATCGCCAAATTTTTCAACAAATTGTCTTTTTAACGTGTAGGCGAATGCTAAGTTGATCTGCTGCCCTAAGACTCCCCAGCAAAGGGCCTCAAATAAATCTGGAACGCCGATTACACGTAATCCGTAGAATTGTTGGACTGGCCCCATAAGCAGCGAGTCTGCTTTGGCCATTTCATAAAATGGCGTCAATTCACGATCAAGGTCAAACCATTCGCGAATGAACTGAACAACTTCAGCCAGCCCCGACTGTTGAAGAGGTCTAGAGTCTTTTAAGAACTGGACAATCATCTGATTCCGGACATTTACGTGTATTTGTACTAACGAACGTGTTCCTGCAACGGGAATCACCCTCGTGATAATTTCGTTTTCGACTTCAAACATACATTCATTCTTGTTACGTTCTAAATAGCCAAGATTTGCCTTTATATTAAAATCTCTTGGCAAGTCTATGATGATATCTCCATTGACTTCTTGCCAACTATTTTGCCTATCAGTCACAATAAAACCTCCACATCTTTTTCTATCATTATCATAAAAAGTAATTTCACTATCTTGCTTTTTTATCTGGAAATAGTACATTCAGTTTGATCTGGAGCTATAATTATAGAAGAGGTGGTCAAAATGATTCAAGAGGATTCAAGCGAAATCATAACAGATGAAAAGTGGCAGGCCATTATTGGCAATGATGCATCATACAATAATCAATTTTTCTATGCTGTTAAGACCACGGGGATTTTCTGTAAGCCGTCATGTAAATCACGCATTCCTAAAAAGGAAAATGTCTTGATCTTTCAAAACGCTGAAGAGGCACTGTTGGCCCATTTCCGTCCATGTAAACGATGCAAACCCACAAATGAGCGATTACCTGATAACGATTGGGTTGCACTCATTACAGAATACATTGATAAGAATTATCCTGAAAAGCTAACTCTTGATACCCTGGCCGAAATGAGCCATGGTAGCCCGTATCATTTGCATCGGACATTTAAAAAGATTACCGGTAATACGCCTGTTGAATATATTCAGCAGGTTAGAATAAATATGGCCAAAAAGTTATTACTTCAGTCGGACCGGGCAATTGCGGATATAGCGAAGGCAGTAGGTATACCCAATACTCCTTATTTTATTACATTATTTAAAAAGATGGCAGATACTACACCCGCCTATTTCCGTCAATTACATGAATCGGAGGGAACAAAATGAAAGTACAAAATAGGAAGGCCCCTATTTATTGGTCATTATTGAATATTAAAAATTGGAATTTATATATTGCAGCGACAGAGAAAGGGCTTTGCTATGTTGGGTCACAGAACAAGCCATTCGAAGAATTTTCTGATTGGGCAGAAAAGCGGTTTCCTGGCAGTCCGCTAGTGGAAGATAGGGAGAAGCTGGAGCCTTATGCAGCCGAATTAATAGAATATTTTGAGGGGGAACGAAAGAATTTCTCCGTCCCGTTTGATTATCATGGGACAGAGTTTCAAGTTTCGGTTTGGAACGCGCTTTGTGAGATTCCGTTTGGAGAGACAAAAACCTATTCAGACATTGCAAACCATATTAATAAACCTGCCGCTGTTCGTGCAGTAGGAGCGGCCATCGGTGCTAATCCAGTTTTAATTACAGTGCCATGTCACCGTGTTGTCGGAAAAAACGGCTCGTTGACCGGTTACCGTGGCGGTTTAGAGATGAAAACACAACTTCTGGAATTAGAGCGGGAAACAATCCACTGATTATTACATCGATTGTTTTTTGATAAAGATATTATTATTTCTAATGTTTCGGCCATCAATAGTATAATGATATTGATTACAATAAGAGGAGGGACCTTAATGAAATACATAAACATTGCCAACACAGATTTAAATGTTTCCAACATGATTATGGGCAATATGCGTTTAACCCAGCTTTCTTTATCAGAGGCTGAAAAATTAATCCGGACAGCGATGGAAGAGGGGATTAATTTCTTTGACCATGCAGACATCTATGGAAAAGGAAAGTGTGAGGAAATCTTTGCAGATGCGATACAAATGAACCCTGCTATCCGCGAAAAAATGATCTTGCAAAGTAAATGCGGGATTATCTCATCGGAAGGTTATTTTGATTTTTCGAAAGAGCATATCTTAGAGTCTGTTAATGGTATTTTAAAACGGTTGAAAACCGAGTATATTGATATTCTGCTGCTTCACCGCCCGGATCCATTGATGGAACCAGCTGAAGTAGCAGAGGCGTTTGAAGAGCTTCAAACGAGTGGTAAGGTAAAGTATTTTGGCGTATCAAACCATAACCCTGCACAGATTGAGCTGCTGCAGAAATACATTCCATATAAACTGGTGGTCAATCAACTTCAATTTAGCATTGCGCACACTCCAATGATTGACTCAGGTATCGCGCTCAACATGAAAACTGACCAAGCCATTAACCGTGACAGCAGCATATTAGAATATTGCCGTCTGCATGATATTACGATGCAAGCATGGTCCCCATACCAACATGGCTTCTTTGAAGGATCGTTTTTAGGCGATTTAGAACGGTTTCCAGAACTGAACAAAGTGGTAGACAATATTGCCGAAAAATATGGCGTTACGAATACGGGTATAGCTACAGCGTGGATCACCCGCCATCCGGCTAATATTCAGGTTGTCCTTGGAACTACCAATACAGAGCGAATGAAGGAAGCATGTAAAGGCGCAGAAATCAGATTGACAAGAGAAGAATGGTATGAAATTTACAAGGCTGCAGGGAATATCGTACCTTAAAAAATAAGGCGTGAGAATCATCTTCCAATAAGAAGATTCTCACGCCGTTTTAATATTAAGAAACAGATGTTTTAGGGATCGTGTACCCCAGCTCAGCCAGCTTTTGAATTTCCATATATTCTATATGATGTTCTTCCATTTCTTTAATTCTAAAGGAATAACCATCCAATTCAATGCCATCGCCTTGTTTAGCATCGAATTTTTTTGACAAAAACCAGCCGCCAATGGTGTCCAAATCCTTATTTGAAATCGATGTGCCTAAAAGGTCGTTGATCGTTTCAATTAAAACCTTACCATTCACAATAAAGTGCTCGTCGTTTAGTTTACGGACCTCGGGAATTTCATCTGCGTCAAATTCATCGCGGATATCACCAACAATCTCCTCAAGGATATCTTCTACTGTAACGAGACCAGAGGTACCTCCAAACTCATCCAAAAGGATTGCCATATGTGTTCTTTCTTTTTGCATTTTCAATAGTAAACTTTGTATGGGAATGGTTTCAATCACACTTATGACCGGTTTGATGAAAGCCGTAATCGATTGCTTATTTACAATGTCATGCGATATTTTGGTCATTAAAATATCTTTGAGATTGATAATCCCAATAATGTTATCTTTATCGCCGTTAATGACAGGATAGCGAGTATATTTTTGTTGCTTCATTAATGAAAGGATAACTTCCGGCTGAGCATCGACAGAGATACTTACCATTTCAGTCCTAGGGACCATAATTTCTTTGGCTGTACGATTGTTAAAATCAAACACGTTATTCACATAGGTTAATTCGGATTCATTGATTTCCCCGCTTTGATAACTTTCAGACAGTATAATCCTTAGTTCTTCTTCTGAATGAGCCGATTCATTTTCAGAGGCAGGCTTAAGCCCGAATAGTCCCGTGATTTTTCTGGCAGAGGTATTAAGCAGCCAGATGAAGGGATAAAACAATTTGTAAAATAAGATCATCGGTTTGGCAAAAGCAAGCGTAATCTTTTCAGCCTTTTGAATGGCAAACGATTTGGGAGCTAATTCGCCGACTACCACATTAATGAAGGTAACAAGTGCAAAGGAAATGATGATGGATAATATATGCGAGAAGGAACCATTTAAATGAACCAAATTAAATAATGGCTCCAATAATTTTGAAACAGTTGGCTCTCCCAACCAGCCTATCCCTAGTGCGGTAACGGTAATTCCAAGCTGACAGGCGGATAAATATTCATCCAGGTTTGTTACCACGTGTTTAGCTGCTGTTGCTCCGCTTTTTCCTTCCTTTATCAGTTGATCAATACGTGTGCCTCTTACTTTCACAATTGCAAATTCTACCGCTACAAAAAACGCAGTCAATGCAATGAAGATGGCAATGATGATCAGGTTAACTATGTCCAAATGGCTGGCCTTAAATTTTGTAAGGCCTACACCTCCAGTCGTTAAAATTATTATTAATCTATAAAGTTGATTTATTTGAATATGAACTATAGTTCAATTATTGCATAAAACCAACCATTTTGTCAATACAAAGGTGAACTATGGTTCATGTTTATGTGTGAATTCCAGATTGGTGTTATGCACCAATTTCCAAAAAAGTGAAACTTTCGCTCTAGTTTGTCGTATACTTAATAGGAATATTTTACATATGTGGAAATAGGGGTGTTGAAAATGGAATTGGAAAAAGACATGATTGTGAAGAAAGAGAATCCGAGTTTACTAGGGATGTTTACAAGCCCGGGACAACAGTTTGAAAGGATTAAGCAAAATCCTAAAATTTGGGTCCCTTTGATTATTATTACACTCATCTACACAGTCGGTACAACGCTAATGGCTCTCTCCATGGATGTGGAAACATTAATTGGGCAAGGAATTCCGGAAGATCAAGTAAATCTTATTTTAGGATTCACGAAAATAATGATGGCAGTGATGGGATTATTTATTCCAATTTTCGGTGTGCTTATTAGTAGTGTGATTCAGTTAATTATCGCCAAAATAGCAAATGCAGCGGTTACCTTTAAACAGTTATTTTCAATGAATACCTACATTATGATAATTGGAGCAATTGGAGTCTTATTAAACATGGCTATAAGGTTTGGAATTGGCGGCAATCCGGAAATCTATATTACTAGTCTAGCTGGTTTGTTAGATTCTGAAAAAGCGGGTGTCTTAGGGTCAATTGAAGTATTTGGAATTTGGGGAGTAATATTAACAGCTTTAGGACTCCATAAAACAGCAGGATTTTCTAAAGGCCTCGCCTGGACAATTGCCATTGTCTTCTTCTTAATTCAGATTGGCTTTGGATTGATTGGGACTCTGTTTCAAGGAGCGCCGAAGCTATAATGAAAAAGAAAACGTGGATTACAATTGGTGTAATCAGTCTAGTTGTCATCATGATAGCGGTCAGTGTTTACCGGCAAGTTTTGGCAAAAGGACCTTCTGTGAAAACAGCTGGAATTAGCGAACAAGAAATTTCTTCGCAGCTAATGATTCCAGGTACAGTAAAGCTTCAAGAAGAACAAATGGTCTATGCCACACCAGACAAAGGAGAGCTGAAGGAGCTTCTCGTCGAAGAAGGGCAGGAGGTTAAGAAGGGAACAGTCGTGGCAACATTGCAAAATCCTCAGCTAGATTTAGAAATTGAGCAAAACAAACTGGCCATTGAATCGGCTAATTTGAAGCTTAATCAAATGGATAAGAAAATAAAGCAGTTAAAAGAGAAGGAAAAGACCTTGTCAGACCAAGTGGGAAAAGAGGAAGCAAAGAAACAGCTTGCACCGGAGCTGGAGCAGCTTGAAATGGAAAAGAAATTAGCCAATTTGGATTTGAAGCAAACTTCACTTCAAAAAAATATGATTAGCAAGCGCCAAGCCGACTTAAAGATTCAGAGTAACATAGACGGTATCGTATTATCAGCAAAAAAACCCGACGCTTCGACATTGGAAGGAACGATGACTGAACCTATCATACATATTGGGAAGCTGGAAGGGTTGACAGCTGCAGGCCTATTATCTGAATATGACACATTAAAAGTGAACAGCGGCCAAAAGGTCATGTTGAAGTCTGATGCAGTGCCAGGTCAGGAATGGCAGGGAGAAATCACAAAGATTGCCCTTCTCCCACAGCAAAGTCAGGCAGGAATGCAAAATGGCAGCCAAGCTGTCCAGTATCCAGTTATAGTGAAAATTTCAGGCGACACCAAGGCCTTAAAGCCTGGCTTCCAAGTCATTATGGAGATTGAAACAGAAAAAAGGTCTGCCATGGTTTTGCCAATTGATGCAGTGCATGATGATGGGGATCAGCCTTATGTCTTTATCGTAAAGGAAGGAAAAGCCACTAAGCAAAAGGTGGAGACGGGTATTACCTCCGGAGAGAAGATTGAAATACTTGAAGGGGTAACAAAGGGAGACAAGGTCATTGTTGGTGGGCCCGATAATCTTAAGAACGGGTTGGAAGTGACAGTCAAATGATCCAGCTCGAATCCATCACAAAATCATTTTTGCTTGGAAAGGAAAGTGTTCCTGTATTAAATGGGATTAGTCTTGAGATTAAGAATGGTGAGTTTGCAGCCATTATGGGCCCATCAGGTTCTGGTAAATCGACATTGATGAATATTATTGGCTGTTTGGATAAACCAACTGAAGGTAACTACTTTCTGGGCGGGGAAAATGTCTCGCATTATAATGACAAAGAATTGGCCCGTGTCAGAAATCAGTCTATTGGCTTTGTCTTTCAACAATTCCATTTGCTGCCGCGTTTATCGGCATTAAAGAATGTTGAACTTCCGATGATTTATGCCGGAATAGGGAAAAAGGAGCGCCAGGCACGGGCAGAAGAGGCATTAGTGAAAGTAGGATTGTCAGATCGGATGGATCATCTTCCCAATGCCTTATCTGGCGGACAAAAACAGCGAGTGGCAATTGCCAGATCGATTGTGAATAAACCTAAGCTTATTCTTGCAGATGAACCAACCGGGGCACTTGACACGAAAACCAGCATGGATATTATGGAGCAATTTCGCGAGCTAAATGTCGAGGGTGTAACCGTTATTGTTGTTACCCATGAACCAGAAGTGGCGGAATATGCCAATCGGACGATTATGGTGCGCGACGGGATGATTCAGGCCCCTGCTGAGAAGAATCGGGGGCGATTGAGATGAGTTTTATGGAAAACCTAACCATGGCTTTAAGTTCTCTTAAGGCGCATAAGATGCGGAGTATCCTGACAATGCTTGGGATTATTATTGGGGTTGGTGCTGTCATAATAGTAGTGGCCATCGGTCAAGGGGGAGAAGCGATGCTGAAATCGCAGATTACCGGACCCGGGAATACGATTGAAATGTTTTATCAGCCTTCTGATGAGGAAATGCGGGCAAATCCGAACGTTTTCATGCAGGCGCCATTTAAGCAAGAGGATATTCGAGCCCTTGAACAAATCCCGGAGATCAAACGGGTTGTCGCCTCCAGTACCAAATTATCTGCTGCCAGATTTCAAAAAAATACAGCAGACGTATCGACAACTGGTATTAATCAGGCCTATTTACAATTAAATGAATGGAAGATAGCAAAGGGAAGAAGTTTCTCTTCTGCTGATTTTCTTGGCGGCAGACGAACGGGTCTCATCAGCGATAAG
The DNA here is from genome assembly GCF_049463095.1 of Neobacillus sp. 19. Classification (NCBI taxonomy): domain Bacteria; kingdom Bacillati; phylum Bacillota; class Bacilli; order Caryophanales; family Bacillaceae; genus Neobacillus; species Neobacillus sp. 19. The sequence continues at coordinate 9,394 of NZ_JBMPZU010000035.1, forward strand.
TTGAAGGAAGAATTGTTTAAAAAGGAAAATCCTGTAGGGAAAGTGATAGTAGTCGCCAGCCAGCCAATTGAAATTATCGGTGTCTTAGAAAAGCCGACAGGCCTCCTTTCATTTGGTTCAATGGAGGTTTATCTTCCATTTCAAACCTGGAAAAATATTTACGGCAGCAGCGATTTTACCCAGGTAACGCTTCAAGCGGCTTCTGCTGAAAAACTGCAGGCGGCAGGTAAAAAAGCAGCAAGTCTTTTAAATAATAGGCATAATACTGAAAAATCCTATCAGGTCATTAATATGGAAGAAATTGCTCAAGGAATTGGACAGATTACTAAAATTATGACCTTAATCATCGGGAGCATTGCAGGAATTTCCTTATTTGTCGGAGGCATTGGGGTTATGAACATCATGCTTGTATCAGTAACTGAAAGAACAAGGGAGATAGGAATCCGTATGGCACTTGGGGCAACGCGGGGGCAGGTCTTAACGCAATTCCTTATCGAATCCATGACGTTAACCTTAATAGGAGGTGTATTGGGAATTTTTCTTGGTTGGGGAACAGCAACGGTTGTAAGCTTCTTTGCCGGGTGGCCATCTTTGGTATCATGGCAAGTGGTGTTAGGCGGGGTTTTATTTTCTATGGTTATTGGTGTCTTGTTTGGCCTATTGCCGGCCAATAAGGCTGCCAAGCTTGATCCGATTGAATCACTTCGGTATGAATAGTCAGTAAATATTATTTTATGGCGAGACACACACAAATTGGTGCCTCATTTTTTTAGTATAAGTTAATGATTGAAAAGTTGGCAGAAGAAGAACGTTATGATAAGATAATTTGTGAAATATTCAGTTAACTGTTATGGGTTCACCTGGCCAAAATAAGAGCTTAGAAGGAGACGAGTCGAGGATGGAAAAAGTGAGTGTAGAAAGCAAAGGTTATTTTGGAGAGTTTGGCGGCAGTTTTATTCCGGATGACTTGCAGCAAGTGATGAATGAACTCGAGGAACAATTTTTAAAGTATAAGGACGACCCAGAGTTTATTTGAGGAATTAAACTATTATCTTAGAGAATATATCGGTAGAGAAAACCCGTTAACATTTGCTGAAAATTTAACAAAGCAGATTGGCGGGGCAAAAATCTATTTAAAACGTGAAGATTTAAACCATACTGGTGCACACAAAATTAATAATGCAATCGGGCAAATTTTATTAGCCAAACGAATGGGGGCAAAGCGGATTATCGCAGAAACAGGGGCTGGTCAGCACGGTGTGGCGACGGCAACCGCTTGTGCCATGTTTGGAATGGAATGTATCATTTATATGGGCAAATTAGATACTGAGCGACAGGCTCTAAACGTTTTTCGCATGGAATTATTAGGGGCCAAGGTTGTTCCGGTTGAAAAAGGCCAGGGGCGTTTAAAGGATGCTGTGGATGAAGCATTGGGGGATCTGGTTCAAAACTATAAAAATACTTTTTATTTACTAGGATCTGCGGTCGGTCCTCATCCATATCCAACAATGGTTAAACATTTTCAGGCAATTATTAGTGAGGAATCTAAACGGCAGATTCTTATAAAAGAAGGAAAACTGCCAACTGCTGTTATAGCCTGTGCAGGAGGCGGCAGCAATGCGATTGGCGCATTTGCTCACTATATTGATGAACCCAATGTTCGCTTAATCGGATCAGAACCAGCAGAAGCACCAACTTTAACAGAAGGTGTCCCAGCTGTCATTCATGGATTTAAATGTTTGACACTGCTTGATGAAAAGGGAGAGCCTAGACCAACGTACTCCATTGCCGCCGGCTTAGATTATCCTGGTGTCGGTCCAGAACATAGTTATTTGAAAACAAGCGGCAGGGCTGAATATGTGACTGTCAGTGGACAAGAGGCACTAGAAGCATTTCAATTACTGAGTAAAACGGAAGGCATCATTCCGGCATTGGAAAGCTCTCATGCGGTTGCCTGCGCTATGAAGCTGGCAAAAGAATTGGCTGCTGACGATGTACTGATTGTAAATCTTTCAGGCCGCGGCGATAAAGATGTCGAGCAGGTTTTTCATATGTTAAAAAGTTAATCGAAAAGGGAAAGGGCGAGGGAACCATCTTTCGCTCTATTTCTGTTAACCTGCTGCCTATCGGTATAGCAAACCACATGGGAAAGTCAATTTTTTGAGGAGTTAAGGCATATGGAAGAATTAATTTTTGTAAAGGGATACAAAGATCATGAATTATTAAGAAATAGTTTTAATCAATTAGCAAAAAACACGTTTGGCATCGAGTTTGAAACCTGGTACCGACACGGATATTGGACAGAAAAGTATCAACCATATTCTTATATTGAGCATAATACGGTGGTAGCGAATGTATCCGTTAATCTCATAAATTTATTCATCAATGGTGAGATGAAACATGCGGTTCAAATCGGAACGGTCATGACACATCCAGATTACCGGAATAAAGGACTTTCGAGACGGCTGATGGGAATGGTTCTAGAGGATTATAAGCATGTTGACCTTATTTATTTGTTTGCGAATCAAACGGTGTTGGATTTTTATCCGAAATTTGGCTTTCAGAGGATAGAGGAAGTACAGTTTTTACTGGATTATAGTCACAACCACCTCGAAAATCGTCCGACAGTAAAAAAATTAGACGGCAGCTGTGCTGAGGATTTAGCATTTATTTATTCGTTAGCGGCAGACAGGGTCTCAGGTTCGAAAACCTTTGGAACAGTAAGCAGTGAAGAACTCCTAATGTTTTATTGTTTGATGGTATTCAGTCATGACCTCTATTATCTTGAAGAGGAAAAGGCACTAGTAATCTTTCAAATAGAAGAAAATATCTTACACCTTTATGATGTAGTTTTTAGTGAGAAAGTGAATATTGATGAAATTGTAAATAAAATCGCCAATAAAAATATTAATAGAGTGGTTTTCCACTTTCAACCTGAAAGTCAAAAAGCTGCCATTGTCAAACAACCATACCAAACAAGGAATCCTCTCTTTATCAAGAACCAAACAAACATCATATGGCCACCCGAATTTAAACACCCATTAACATCCCAAGCATAGGCGAAATGGAATTTTTTAAGCATGATGGAATATAATTAATCATACTTAAGGACTGTATTTTGAGTAAAAGGGGAGTTATATGGATTGGACAAGGGTTAGGTTTTACATAAACAATAGTAGAGCAGAAAGTTCGTCTTTTTTTCAGCGGATTTGTTTTATTTTTTTGGGGGCTTCTCTTGTCGCGGTTTCCCTGCAATTATTTTTGGTGAAAAATTATGTAATTGACGGGGGAATTATTGGCATTAGCATTATTCTCTCACATATCACCCGCCAGGAAGTCGGTTTGTTTCTATTACTACTGAATACTCCCTTTTTCATCCTTGCTTATTCATACCTGGGAAAAAGGTTTCTTTCGCTCAGCCTTTTCGCTATCCTTGTTTTATCAGCAGGAACATATTTGCTTGAACCGTTTCCAGTCATAACCGATAACCCCATTTTAGTGATTGTTCTTGGAGGGATCGGTTTAGGATTAGGTGTTGGTATTACGATTCGGTTTGGTGCCTGCTTGGATGGGACAGAGGTATTAGCCATCCTGTTTAGTCAACGTTCCCCTTTTTCAATTGGACAATTTGTCTTGCTATTTAACTTGTTTATATTTGGAAGTTCGATTTTTATCTTTGGTTTGCATGAAGCCTTTTATTCACTGGCAACCTTTATTGTAGCATATAAGACAATTGATTTTTCTATTGAGGGACACAATTGATGGTCAGTGTCCTTTTTCTTAGCTTGCTATTTTGTGCTTGTTAAAAAAGGTACGAAGTACTTTATTAAAGGAACCCTTTGCTTCAAGCTTTGCAATGTGGCCGGTATTTCTGAAGATGACATTTATCATGGTTTGTATATGACACGTATTACTTTTTTGTGTTGATTTCTTTCCTTATACTTGTGATAACTAAGAAGTGGAAAGGAAGTCAAACTATGATGAACGAAAAACAAAAAAGTTTGCGAAAGCAAGTTGCACCTTACGAAAATTCAAATACAAAAGCCAGTATATGGCAGGTGATCAATACCATCGTACCTTTTTTTAGTCTATGGTTTCTTGCCTATGAAAGTCTGTCGATTTCTTATTTTCTAACCTTGGCGATTGCAGTAGTTGCCTCAGGATTTTTGGTGCGGACGTTCATCATTTTCCATGACTGCTGCCACCATTCCTTCTTTAAAAATCGGAAAGCGAATAAAATACTTGGAACAATCACAGGAATTTTAACGGTATTTCCTTATAGTCAATGGGCACATGATCACTCAGTCCATCACGCAACAAGCAGTAACCTCGATAAGCGTGGGACTGGAGATATTTGGATGCTGACAGTGGAAGAATATATGTCTGCGTCATTTGCGGCTCGTGCACAGTATCGCTTGTACCGTAATCCATTTGTTATGTTTGTTTTAGGTCCCATTTATGTTTTTCTTATCAAAAATCGTTTTAACAGAAAAGGTGCAAGGCTAAAGGAACGACTCAACACTTATTTAACCAACGTTTCACTTGTATCATTGATTGGGTTGCTTTGCTGGGCAATTGGCTGGGAATCATTCTTGTTGGTAGAAGGTCCAATCTTTTTATTGTCAGGTTCTGCAGGGATTTGGCTCTTCTACGTTCAGCATACGTTTGAGGATTCTTATTTTGAAGAAGATAAGGATTGGGAATATGTCAAGGCAGCAGTGGAAGGCAGCTCATTCTATAAACTGCCGAAGGTCCTGCAATGGTTAACTGGGAATATTGGCTATCACCATGTTCACCATTTAAGCCCCAGAGTGCCAAACTATAAATTGGAGGAAGCACATAATAATACACCTCCATTACAAAATGTACCTACCGTTACATTGGGGACAAGCTTGAGTTCGTTAAAATTCCATCTCTGGGATGAAGAGGCTAAAAAGTTTGTTAGGTTTAAAGATGTAGGAATTTCAGCTAAAATAGAGAATGTATTAGGAAAAAATGAAGGCACCGTTAGATAGGATAGAGTTATTACGGTAATACTTTCGCAAATGAGGTCCTGTTTATGATTAAGAAATATATGACATTTCAAAAAAACAATGGTATTGCACCGTATATATGGACCATTCTTTGTATATTGCCTTTTTACTTTATTTTTCAATCCTCCTCCACAATCGAAATTGTTGTGGGGGTTTTACTCACCATAGTGTTCTTTATCCTTTACCGAATTGCCTTTATTTCAAAAGGATGGCCAGTATACCTATGGACATTGATCCTCATTGGAATTTCCATCACGGCGTCAAGCCTTTTCAGCTATGTTTATTTTGCTTTTTTCTTAGCCTATTTTATTGGTAATATTAAGGACCGTATTGCTTTTTTTACCTTGTATTTTATCCACCTAATCAGTACATCAGCGGCCATCAACTATAATATTGTCATTCATGAGAAATTATTTTTAACACAGCTTCCTTTTGTTATCATTATTTGGATAAGTGTCATCCTTCTTCCATTTAGCATACATAATCGCAAGGAGCGGGGACAGTTAGAAGAAAAGCTGGAGGACGCTAACAAAAGAATTTCTGAACTAGTCAAAATAGAGGAACGTAATAGAATTGCCCGAGACCTTCATGATACGCTTGGGCAAAAACTTTCATTGATTGGTTTGAAGACGGATTTGGCACGGAAATTGATTGGGAAGGATCCGGAGCAGGCGCGGCAGGAATTAAAAGATGTGCAGCAGACGGCAAGAACGGCGTTAAGTGAAGTGCGAAAAATGGTTTCTTCAATGCGCGGCATCCGCTTAAAGGATGAAATAATCCGGGTCAAGCAAATTATTAAAGCGGCAGAAATCAATTTTGTCAGTGAAGGAGACTTCACTTTGGCTAATGTTTCGCTGTTAACTGAAAATATATTAAGCATGTGCTTGAAGGAAGCCGTAAACAATGTGGTGAAACACAGTAAAGCCAAAACTTGTTGCATTTCGATTGAACAATCGTGGAAAGAAACCGTGATGACTATTCGTGACGATGGTGTTTTTAAGAGTGAGACAGAAACTTTAACCCAGGGTCATGGATTAATTGGGATGAAAGAACGGCTGGAATTTATTAATGGAAATCTAGAGCTACTAACAAAGCTAGGAACTACCCTGATTATTAGAGTGCCGAATGATGTCAAGCCGTTGGAGAAGGAGGAGCGAAGATGATAAGAATCGTCATTGCCGAAGACCAGCAAATGCTTTTAGGAGCCTTTGGTTCATTGCTTAATTTAGAAGAAGATATGGAAGTGGTTGGGAAGGCCTCAAACGGTGCAGAGGCCGTAGCCTTGGTTAAGAAATTACAGCCTGATATCTGTATTATGGATATTGAAATGCCCGGAAAGAGCGGCCTTGAGGCCGCTGAAGAGCTTAAGGGTCTTGGCTCTAAAGTAATAATTTTAACAACCTTTGCCAGAACTGGATATTTCCAGCGTGCTTTAAAAGCGGGTGTAAGCGGCTATTTATTAAAGGATAGTCCGAGTGAGGAGCTGGCGAGTTCAATCCGGAATGTAATGGCTGGCAGACGAATTTATGCCCCGGAATTAATGGATGATGTGTACGGAGAAGAAAATCCTTTAACAGAACGAGAAAAAGAAGTGCTAGAGCTCGTGGCCAATGGAATGAACACAAAGGAAATCGCTGAAGAGCTAAGTATTAAAACTGGAACTGTCCGGAACTATATTTCCGTGATCTTAGATAAACTTGAAGTAAAAAATCGAATTGAAGCCATTACCCAATCAAAAGAAAAGGGATGGTTTAAATGAAGTTGTTTTTTCGGCAGGGGTCACCGAAAAAAAACGATTAACGGCAGCCGAATTCACAATTATTCGGCTGTCGTTTGAAATTTTCCTATGTAACTTTTGATATATTCAAATACTTCAATGGGACGTTCTTCCGGCAATGCATGTCCCGTTTCTTTTAACACGATTAGCTCAGAGTTGGTTAAATCTTTGTTAAGCTGCTCCCCGACTTTAAGCGGTATGGATTTATCATGATCTCCCCATATCAAAAGGCAAGGGGTTTTAATTTGCTTAAGCACCTCGACGGGAAGGTCTCCTTCTCGGTCGCGAATCATTCTTGTCAGTGCCACGAAAATACCATCCTCTAAAAATGGCTGAAGATATCCATTTATCATTTCCTCATTAATAATGGAGTGATTGTAAAGTGTATCCTGGAGATTTTTCTTCACTCCTGTTCGAGCAAACCAATATTTCACAAATAAATGAAAGTATGGAATGTAGCTAGAAATAATTAATGGCAGTTTGGAGCGTTTTAAATAAGCTGAGCTGCAAAGTAGAATAGCCTTGTCGGCAAGCTCAGGCATCATGTGCAGGATATTAAGGACAATTTGCCCGCCCATGGAATGGCCGATAAAGGTCATGTTTCTTAATCCTAAAGATTCTGTTAGTTTAATCACCGTTTGAGCGAGGTTTTTATAGGAGTACACATATTGATTGCATTTTGCACTTTTTCCAAAGGGAGGGAGATCCACGGATAACACTTGGTACTCGTTTTTTAACAGTGAAATTAAATGACGAAATGTGAAGGTGGAAGAAAGAAATCCATGTAATAAAACAAACGTCTTTTCCGCTGTCGGATGCGGATAAAATTCATAATAAACATTAATGTTATTTATCGGCTGATAGCCTGTGTATCCAGCCTTATCCATATAATCTTCCTCCTTATTCCAAAAATGAAGAGTTGAAATTAATGTACCCTTATTTTTGACCCTTACACGAAAAATTTAAATAAAGTAAAAAAGGTATATGAATTTTTCCTAAAATTTTTTTAAAAAAATAAAATAAAGTATTTGAATTTTTAGAAAACTTCTTGTATAATAAAAAAAAGCTCAAGGAGTTGATTTCCATGGAAAAGAAATTATTAAATTCACCACAACATTCGGATGAGTATACAGATGCTGCAGTTGCTGAGATGTTTCTAAATAATGCCCTGCTTGATTTTAGGAGGGAGAAAATCCGAAAGGAAATCGACCAAACATTACAGGATGGGAATAAGGAATTATTCCTGAAACTAACAGAAGAGTTAAAGAAAATTTCGTAACTTGAAAACAATCGACGCTATTTTTTTAAAAGAATCCCCAATCCATTGGACTGGGGATTCTTGGCCGTTATAGAATGGCGTAAAGGTGAGGTTTGAAGAAGTTTGGAAAGAATAAAAATAGTTAAAAACCGTTTGGGCGTTCCAAGCGGTTTTTTTACTTTTTTAGGGATTTTACCAGGGGAGAAAATATGACAATTTTTTTAATTTCTTGTTTACAGAAAAGGAAAGCCTTGGTAAGATAAAAAATGTGTTCAATATTTGAATTAATATATTTTAAATATATTCATAAATTGAAATTAGGAGGTGGTGGTGTGAGTGTACCTGCTGCAAAACTGAAGTCGAATAAAAGATTACTAGCTATAAAAGGACCGGGAAGGAAATTTTCTATTATGCCTTTGTTCTTTATTTTACCGGCTATTATTCCGCTATTCATATTTTGGATTTATCCGATGGTTAGGTCACTGCTCATTAGTTTTACCGATTGGGATTATGTCAGTCCCGAATTTGAATATGTAGGCTTCAGTAATTATACCGATCTATTATCTGACCCGGCGTTTTACTCTGTCTTGCTAAATACACTTGTTTTTTCGATGGGTGTGGTTATACCTTGTGTTTCAGGCGGGCTCTTGCTTGCGTTATTCGTAGGCGGAAGTGGAAAGGGAATGGGGATTTATCGAGCCCTGATTTTTTCGCCCTGGGTAACGCCGACTGTCGCGGTTTCTATTGTTTGGTCATGGATTTATGAGCCCAATGTAGGTTTAGCTAATTGGTTGTTAAATCTGCTGCATCTTCCAGCTCTTGAATGGACCTCAAGTTCCACATGGGCTATGCCGGCAGTCATAATCGTTAGTATTTGGAAGGGTGTTGGCTGGGCGATGATCTTTTACCTGAATGCCTTGAAAAGAGTTCCTGTCAGCCTGTATGAAGCCGCGGCATTGGACGGTGCTGGCAAGTGGCGTCAATTTTTACATATTACCGTACCGATCATCTCCCCAACAACATTGTTTTTAGTTGTGATTACCTCGATTGATGCGCTTCAGGCCTATGATCAAATTCAGGTCTTGACGCAGGGAGGGCCGGCAGGAAGTACAAGAACGATGCTGTATTTCTACTATCAGACAGCATTTGAAGAATTTAATATGGGGAAAGCGACCGCTACGGCAATCTTGCTGGTCATTATTACTGCGGTATTTTCATTCATTCAATTTTGGTTATCAAGGCGTTGGGTTCATTATCAATAAGAAAGGGGGCATCAGGAAATGAAAAAGCTGCCTATAGTGATGCTGAAGCATGTAAGTTTTATTTTTATTAGTTTAATGATGGTTTTCCCTTTCTTATGGATGGTGGTAAGTGCCCTTAAAACGAAAGATGAGATCTGGCAATTTCCGCCTACTTTGTGGCCGGAAAAACCGATGTGGAATCATTTCAGTGAAGCTTGGGCGATGGCACCATTTGATCAGTACATTTTTAACAGCGTTTTTACTGCATGTGTAATTGTATTGATTCAAATTGTCAATTCGGCGTTAATTGCCTATGCCTTTACGCAATTAAAATTTAAAGGAAGAAACCTGCTGTTTTCAATTATTCTGATTACGTATATGCTGCCTACAGCGGCAACATATGTGCCGAGCTATGTTATTTTAGCTGATTTCCATTTACTGGACACATATAAAGGCTTGATTTTTTCTAATGCTGTCAGTGTGTTTGGAATATTTCTGTTTAGACAGGCGTTTATGCAGGTTCCGAAAGAATTGGTTGAGGCGGCAAGGGTTGATGGTGCAAACCATTGGAGAATTATTTGGACGATCATTTTTCCAACGACTAAAGCAACCTTTGTCACATTCGGGTTGATTAGCTTTGTCCAAAACTATAATAGTTATCTTTGGCCAACGCTAATAACAACAAGTGAAAAGAAGTATTTAATCACCACAGGGTTAAGGCAATTTTTCATTCAAGAGGGTGCGTATGGGATTCAATGGCCGCTTATAATGGCTGCCAGTGCTTTCGCCGTGCTGCCATTATTAATCTTGTTTGTGTTTGCGCAAAAATGGATTATCTCTGGAATTAGTGATCAAGGATTAAAAGGATAAGAGGGAGGAATAGAAATGTTTACAAAAAAGATTTTCTCAATTAGCACAATAGTTATTTTACTAGTTTCATTGATAACCGGCTGTACTTCGACGAAATCTTCATCAGCAAATGGACCTGTAGAAATTGAGTTTTGGTATGGTCTTGGTGGAAAGTTGGGGAAGGGTGTTGAAGAGCGAATTAAAGAATTTAATAATAGTCAGAATGAAGTAAAGGTCATTGGAGTTGCTCAAGGTTCGTACGATGAAACACTGCAAAAGCTGCAAGCTGGGATCGCGGCCAAAAAGGTGCCGGCAGCTGTTCTATTGAAAAATGACCCAATGAACGCATTTGCGAAAAAGGGGGTTCTTGCTCCGTTGACAACCTACATAAAAGAGGATGGTGAGTTTAATTCAGGAGATTTTATTGCTGCTTTTTATCAGCAAGGGACAATAAATGGTGAACAATATGCCCTGCCGCTTTACGGAACCACTCAAGTTCTGTATTACCGGAAGGATATGTTCGAAAAAGCAGGGATTTCTCCGGAACAGCTTAAAACATGGGAGTCACTGGCTGAGGCTGCTAAACAATTAACAAAGAAAAATGGAAACGTTACTGAAGTATATGGATGGGAGCCAATGTGGGGTCCCGATAATATGATAGATGCAGCCCTCAGCAACGGGGGAAAATATTTAAGCGAAGATGGCAAGAAAGTGGTCATCGATTCCCCTGAATGGGTAAAGGCATGGGAGCTTTTCAAAAAAGGAATTCACGAAGATCAATCAATGGCCATCCATCATGATGGACAAGGCTGGGAGTATTGGTATAAAACAATTGATGATGTAATGCAGGGACGTGCCGCAGGGTATACCGGTTCGAGTGGTGACCAAGGTGATCTGGACTTTTCAATTCTTGCTGCCTATCCACAGCCCGGCTGGGAAGGAAAACAAGCTGCACCGCACGCTGGTGCACATATGGGAGCGATTCCGGCTCTTGCTTCAGAGAAAGAAAAAAAGGCAGCATTTAAATGGTTAACGTTTTTCACGAATGCTGAAAATACAGCTGACTGGTCGATTAATTCTGGATATATCCCTGTTAGAAAATCAGCGGTGGATGTACCGGCCTATAAAGAGTTTGCTGAAAAAAATCCACAAATCGCTGTCCCACTTCAGCAGGCACAAATGGCTACACCGCCATTTGTTGATCCTACCGGCGGAAAAATCTATGACGCACTTGTTAAGGCTGCGGATAAAGTAGAAATCGAAGGAATCTTAGCAGAAAAGGCATTACAGGAAGCCCAAAAAGAGGCGCAGCGTGCATTAGATAAAGTAAGTAAATAAAGATGATGATCATTGGAAAGGCCGCTATCTCTTACGATAGCGGCCTGTTGTTTTAAAAATTGAAAGTAGTATAAACTAATTTTACATTAGTTATCTATTAATGTTCAATAATTAGCCATAATTTATTCCTGGATTAATATTGTTAATATGTTTTATTACCATTATCATTGTATCGATAGTGATAAAAGAAACTAATGAATGAACGGGTTCGAGTTACAAGAGTGTTAGGGGAGAAATACATTGAATTTAAAAAGTAAATTATGCATGTCCGTGGTTGTCATATCCCTATTTTTATTTCCGTCTATTTTTTCTGCCCATGCTTATATTAAACAGTCGATGCCGTTAGAAAATGAAATCTTAGAAAAACCACCAAAGGAAGTAACGATTCAATTTGACGAATCCATCCAGCCGGCTTTTCATTCAATCAAAGTTTTCGATTCAGAAGGAAACAGGGTCGATAAAGAAAATGGACAGATTGATCCAAAGCAGCCTTCCGTTTTAAAGAGCGGATTGAAGAAGAACCTTTCAGAAGGGACATATCGAATAAAATGGAAGGTTGTTTCAAGTGACGGTCATCCTGTTGAAGGTGTCATTCCCTTTCAAATTGGAACAGAGAGTCAAGGCACTTCAGGGTTACATAATGAGACTGAAGGTTATACACCAAAAGCAGATCTCATTATGATCCGTTGGCTGCAATATCTCAGCAATGCCAGTTATGTCGGGCTCCTGTTTTTTTACATGGCTATTTTACCAAAAGGATATCGTAAAAATAGGACAGCGGATCAGTTGTTCCTTAGAATGTATGGAATAAGTTTTGTACTATTATTCATGAGTATTCTGCTAAGCTTGCCATTACAAGCTACAATAGAATCCGGACTCCCTTGGAGTGAAGTGTTTAGCTTTCAACTGCTTGAAAATGTCTTATCGAATACAGCCTTTGGGCAAACATGGATTTACCAGGCTGCCATTCTATTGACTCTAGGCCTTATCACTTCATTTATTGGGATGGCTGAGAGCACGAAAAAGGTCATTGTTTGGGCATGTTTTGGTTTAGGAATAGCGTTGCTGCTGACAAAGACATTCACTAGTCATGCGGCAGCAGGAAACAATCAATTAGTAAAAATATCAATGGATTTTGTCCATTTGCTGGCTGCATCAATTTGGGTAGGAAGTTTAATCGGCTTTGCTGCACTGTTGCCTTGGCGGAAACGTGCAGAAACGAAACAAGATTATCTACTAATGGTAAACCGTTTCTCCAAATGGGGCATCATTCTCGTCCTTCTTTTAACCTTTACTGGAGTGTTTGGCATTCTATTATACATTCCAACCTTGTCGTCCCTTTTCCAAACGGCCTATGGAAAGGTGTTAGTAAGCAAAATTATTTTATTTTTGTTGATGGTCATCCTTGCGGCTTTGAATTTTATGAAAGGAAAAAGAAAAAGAGGGAAGAGGCTTGGCAGCATCCATCTGGGGTGAGTTTACAGTCGGACTGATGATCCTAATTATTTCTGTTGTCCTAACTAATTTACCAACAGCCATGCAATCTCCAGGGCCTTTTAAGGAATCTAAAACAGTCACACACAGCAATCAGGTGACATTGAGAGTGACCCCTAATAGGATTGGCGAAAATTTATATGAAGTTACACTCAAAGATCGTCAAGGGCAGCCAATCAAAAATATTGAGCAATTACACTTAACCTTTACTATGCCTGAGATGGATATGGGCAAAGAGACGGTTAATCTTACTAAAATTGCGGATGGAAAATACCAGGTACAAGGTTTGCATTTCAGTATGGCTGGGAAATGGAACGTCCATGTACACGTTTTAACAAAATCGTTAGAAAGCATTGATACTGATTTTAGCGTTTTGGCCGGCAGTCAATAATAACAATCGAGGAGAATCTCTATGAAAAAATTCATGATAAAGATTTCAAAAGTGTTTATTCCAGCAGTAATCAGTTTATTTTTCTTTTCAAGTATCGCAAGTGCACATGTAACAGTAAGTCCGAAAACCTCCGCAACCGGAGCATGGGAAACCTATACCTTAAAGGTTCCAGTTGAAAAAGATGTGGCAACCACTAAAGTTACTATCAAAGCCCCTGAAGGAGTAGAGGTGATGTCCTATCAACCCGTTCCCGGGTGGACGTACTCTGCTGAAAAAGATACTAGTGGGAAAGTGAAGACCTTTACATTCGAGGCGACCGGTGAGGGAATTCAAGCTGGACAATTCCAGCAGTTCGTGTTTGTAGCAAAGAATCCTGATAAGGCAACAAAGGCGGCATGGGATGCGTTTCAATATTACAAAGACGGCAGTATTGTGGAGTGGACTGGTGGTGAAGGTTCTGATTCCCCGCATTCCATTACGGACATTGTGACGGCAACATCAACTGACCATCATAATACAGCGACTACAGAACATACTGAAAAAACAGATAAAGTGCAAACAACAGAGGACGAAAAAGCAGATGATACGTCCGATTCTCTTCCGCTCATTTTATCAGGTGCAGCAGCATTACTGGCACTTGCAGCGCTTATCGTGGCAATGCGTAAAAAATAATGAAGATGTTTTAAACAGGAGAAGCCTTTGGCAACTCCTGTTTTTTTTAATTGGAAAAAATATGACATTTTTCCTTTAGATTTACTCCCAATCCAGTAAATTCTAAACTATAATAAAAATAAACAGTTAATTCTAAAAAAGGAAAAAGGTTCATGAATTTAGGAAATAGTGTCTAAGTCTCAGGTCTTAGCCGAAAATAAAACCTGAGATTGTTCCCTATTTATGAGATGGCGATTAGACTATTTATAGGGAAACACTTAAGTTTGTGCGGGAGGTTTATACTATGAACAGGAAGATATATGTCCTGCTTACTGATACAGGCACTATTTTCACAAAAATAATCAAGTTGTATACGAAGAAGCCTCTCAATCACGCCTCAATTGTGATAGATGATCATTTTAACAAGGTTTATAGTTTTGGTAGGAAAAATCCACGGAATCCTTTCTTGGCGGGTTTCGTACAGGAAAATATTCGTGGAGGTTTATTTAGGAATGCCGATTGTGCCATTTATTGTATTACGATTACAGATAGACAATTTGAAAAAATAATCGCTAAAATCAGGGATATGGAGGAGCGTAAGAGTGATTACAGGTACAATCTTATCGGTTTGATTGCTGTAATGCTAAACATGGAAATCGATCGCAAAAATGCTTTCTTTTGCTCCCATTTTGTAGCAGCCCTTTTAGAAGAATCAGGTATTCCAATAAAAAGGAAAAAACCACTTTCCCTCGTGACACCTCAGGATATTAAAGATTCAACATCCCTTGAATTAATTTACGAAGGAAAGTTGTCATCCTATGTTCAAAATCATTATCAGGAGGCAATACCTTCTTGCGTCTGATCTTTCCTCCTTTTAACTGACTCCACCAATACCTTAAAAACTCTCAAGGAACGTTGGAAAACTGGACTTTGTACAAAGGTATAAAGGAAAGTCGCGATGAAAACGGGGCCGCCTAGTAAAAATCCAACCACTAAAACAATACTTTCAACGATTATGCGTGCTTGACTAACCGATAGCCTCGATTTATCAGAGATGGATAGCATAAAGCCATCCCGTGGACCGGCACCAATCCCTGCTGCTACATACATTCCACCACCAATTCCAGTAATGACAACACCGGAAAGAAGGATCAAATAATCCAGCCATGTATTTGTTGCCTTAGGGAGAATATCTATCCAAAGGAAAAAGTCCATGATGGGTCCAATCAACAGAGCATTTAGGAGGGTACCAAAGCTAATATAGCTTCGGGCGACAAAAAAGGAAATGATGATTAAGATGAGTCCGCAAATCACGCCCCATGTACCAATCGTTAAACCAAAGTGTTGATAAAGTGCCACATTTAGGACCTCCCAGGGATGAAGCCCCACATATTTAACTTTAACAGCGATGGCATTACCCAACCCAAAAAAGGTTAAGCCTAAAAAGAATAAAAAATACTGAAAGAGTTTCAATCTCTGATGCCCCCAATATCCGAAGTGACTTTTCTGAATAGTAAAAACCTATCCACATATCATATGACGCACCGTCACTTTTTTCAATAGTAAATAGAGATAATGAAGAATGTTTCTTCTATAAAATAATGGTTTAACATATATTCTAGAATAAACCTTCAAGCATTTGAAGGTCTTTTACTTTGACAATGAAAGAGGGATACACCAATGCCAAGTGAAATACAACATGTAGAATTAGATATCCCGATTGAAGTAATTTGGGACTTTATCAGAGACGAAAATAATTGGGCGCCACTTGTTCCAGGGTATATTCAACACGAAAAAATAAATGACCGGCAAATCAGCTGTGAATTTAAAAGTGACCTAGTGGTCATGAAAAAAAAGGTTACGCTCGTCATTGATATTATTGAATGGAATGAACCAAGTAAGATATGCTTTGAATTAAAACGCAAGAACGAAAAGTATATTGGTGAAGGGTATTTTGAAGCAAAAGCAATAAATAGAAATAAAACACGGGTTACTGGGTTTCTCGATATCAATGCAACAGGGTCGATGGGAACCTTAGCAAAAACGCTATTTAAAAAAGCAATTCAAATATCGGATGAAGAAGTGGCGGTGGCCATCTCTTCTAAGTTAGAAGAATATAAACGAAAATAAGGCAAGATGAAAGCCCGCTGCTGTGCGGGTTTTTTATTTGTTCTTTTCCTATATAAAGTGATAAAGTAATTTTATAGTGCACACGATGCATAAAGATATGTTATAGTTATATAAAAAATTTAGCGAATCTTTTGAATACACGGGAAGGTGATCCATATGGCAGCAGAATTAAAAGTGAATGACAGCAGTCTTCCATTGCGTCGCGATGTAAAGCTACTAGGAAAAATGCTTGGAGAAATCCTTGTTAATCATGGTGGTACAGAACTATTTGAGAAAGTGGAAAAAATTAGACTTATGTGCAAAACACTTAGGTTCCACTTTGATCAAGAGATCTATCAAGCCTTAAAGGAAGAGATTAGCGGTTTAAGTTCGCCAATGCGGAAACAAGTCATCAGGGCATTTTCAATGTACTTTCATTTAATCAATGCCGCAGAGCAGAACCACCGAATTCGGAGGCGGAGACAATATCAGCTTGAAGATGAATCAATTGTTCAACCTGCATCAATTGAGAGTGCAATTCTAAAGCTTAAAGAAAACGAGATTAAGGACGATGTCATTCAAGATGTACTTAATACTTTGTCGCTTGAACTAGTGATAACTGCACATCCCACGGAGGCAACAAAACGATCCATTCTTGAAATTCAGCAGAGAATTGCAGCATTATTAAAGCTGCTTGATCATCCATTATTATCAACAAGAGAACAAAAAAAGCTCGAAGAGAGCTTGTTTAATGAAGTGGCCATATTATGGCAAACGGATGAACTGCGTGAACATAAGCCAACTGTGTTGGACGAGGTCCGTAATGGGTTGTATTATTTTGATCAGACTCTTTTCGAGGTGCTTCCTGAAATTCATCAGGAGGTTGCAGAGTGTCTTGAAAAAAATTATCCAAACACTTCTTGGGAGGTTCCTAATTTCCTTCGTTTTGGATCATGGATTGGCGGTGATCGTGATGGAAACCCAAATGTCACCCATGATGTGACCTGGGAAACATTAGAAAGACAGCGAAGGCTTGTCTTAAAAAAGTATAAAAATGTACTGGTAGATTTAATGAAACGATACAGTCATTCCACGACAAGGGTGGAAGTTAGTGACGAGCTTCTTTCCTACCTTGAGGAAAAAGAGGAATTATTTTTAACTGAAGAGAAAAAATGGCCGATAAAAACCGAAGTTTACCGCCGGGTTTTTGCATTGATCATTGAAAGAATACGTCAAGTCGGTAAATCCGACTTAGGTTATCAATCAGCCGATGAATTATTAGCGGATTTGTTTATGATTGACAATAGCTTAAAACAACATCATCCAACGGCACATGAATTAAAGATTATTCAAAAGCTGATTCGTCAGGTCCAGCTGTTTGGCTTCCATTTGGCCACACTTGATATTCGTAACCATAGCGGGGAGCATGAGGCAGCAATGACAGAAATACTGCGTAAAGTCCGCATTGCTGAAAATTATGCAACACTTTCTGAAGAGGAAAAGGTAAAAATACTGCAAGGTATTCTTATGGATCCAAGGCCGCTTCTTTTGCTAAATGAAGATTATTCAGCAGAAACACAGGAAATGATTAAGGTGTTCCAAATGATTAAAGCTGCTCACGAGGAATTCGGAAAACGGTCGATCTCTGTTTATCTCGTCAGTATGACAAAATCTTCGAGTGACTTATTAGAAGTACTTGTTTTAGCAAAAGAAGCCGGAATCTACCGACTTCATGCAGATGGAACATTGGAAAGTCATTTACATGTGGCACCATTATTGGAAACCATCGACGATCTAACAGCAGGTCCATCCATCATGGAAAATCTTTTTAACATGCCGGTTTACCGCAATCATTTGCAAATTCTGGGGAACCAGCAGGAAATTATGCTTGGTTATTCAGATGGCAGTAAAGATGGCGGGACATTAACGGCCAACTGGAAGCTGTATAAAGCACAGATTGAAATTCATGAAATGGCAAAAAGGTATCAGATAGGACTTAAATTCTTCCATGGCCGCGGGGGGTCGTTAGGTCGGGGCGGCGGTCCTTTAAACAAAAGTATTCTTTCACAACCGGCAGAAACGATTGGGGATGGCGTCAAAATTACCGAACAAGGTGAAGTTTTGTCATCTCGTTATCTGCTTGAGGATATTGCCTATCGCAGCTTGGAACAAGCGACCTCTACCTTGATCCTTGCTGCCACACATGTTTCAAAAGAAGCAGAGCAAGGGCATTTACGTGAACAGAATTGGGAAGAAGCCATTGAGGAAATCTCAAGTGATTCCTTGGCAAAATACCAATCACTTGTATTTGGAGATCCTGATTTTCTAACTTATTTTAATGAAGCCACACCATTAAAAGAACTCGGCGATCTTAATATCGGTTCAAGACCAATGAGTCGTAAAAATAGAGGGAGATTTGAGGACTTGAGGGCCATTCCATGGGTGTTTGCATGGACACAAAGCCGCCAGCTGCTTCCTGCATGGTATGCTGCGGGTACTGGTTTAGACAGCTTTGCTGCAAAAGATGAGAAAAATTTGAAGCTCCTGCAGGAAATGTATGAAAAGTGGCCATTCTTTCAATCAACCATTGACAATCTTCACATGGCTTTGATGAAGGCAGATATTACGACTGCGAAGGAATATTTATTACTTGTTGATGATAAAACAATTGCCGAAAGAATCTTTGCTAATATTCTAGATGAGTATGAAAAGACAAAAGCCATTCTTCTCAAAATTACCGGTGACAAAGAATTGCTTGATCACACTCCTAATATCAAGGAATCAGTGTTTAGAAGAAATCCATATGTGGATCCTTTAAACTTTTTACAGGTAGAACTAATAAAAGAACTGCGGGAACAGGACGAGCCTAATGAGGAACTTTTAACGGAAGTCCTTCTTACCATCAGCGGAATTTCCGCAGGTTTACGGAATACCGGTTGATATTGCAAAAAAAGCGATAACTCATTAAATGAGCTTATCGCTTTTTTAATTTTATTAAAATTTGACAACGGTCAAGGTTGAATTTTTCATTCCCCGATATGATGAAGGAGAAGAAAACAGAGAGGGGAAATGGAAAATGAAAACAGTTAAATTTCAAATGGAGGAGCTCACCTGCCCAAGCTGTATTAAAAAAATTGAAAAGGCACTCTTGAAGCTGTCAGGCGTCCAAGCAGCCCAGGTACTCTTTAACTCAAGTAAGGTAAAAGTCGTGTATAATGAAGCAAATATCGATTCAGAAAGAATAAAGGATATAATAGAAAAATTAGGTTACCAGATCTTAACCGCTAAGGAAAAATTGGGGGATGATTAGGATGACGCGAAATAGAAAGGGTGTAATAGTAATCCTATCAGGAAGCTTGCTCGCAGCTGCATTTTTATTTTACATGATAAAAATATATGTCATGAAGGATGCAGTTCTCATCCTTTCCACCTTGATAGCCGGTTATCCTATTGTCAAAAAAGCATGGCAATCCGTTAGGATGAGGGCCTCTAGCATTGAACTGCTGGTCACGATTGCCGTGGCAGGGGCACTGATGATTGGTGAATATGTGGAATCAGCAGCGGTTACTTTTTTATTTATATTTGGAGCCTATCTTGAAGCGCATACGCTTGAAAAAACTCGGAGGTCATTAAAATCTCTCATGGATATGGCCCCGCTAAAAGCCACAGTGAAAAGAGAGGGGAAATCAGTCAGTATTCCAGCGGAAGAAGTAAAAATAGGAGATCTTGTTCTAGTCCCTTCTGGAGAAAAAATTGCTGTCGACGGAATCGTCGTTTCTGGGCAGGCTTTGCTAAATGAAGCAGCCATCACAGGTGAGTCTGTTCCAGCCAGCAAACAAAAAAATGATCATGTATTCAGTGGAACTATCGTAGATAGCGGATATATCGAAGTGATAGCTGAAAGGGTTGGGGAAGATACCACTTTTGCCAAAATCATCGAGCTTGTGGAAGAGGCCCAAGAATCAAAGGCTAAAACCCAGAAATTCCTTGAGAAGTTTGCAAACTTTTATACACCGGTAATACTCGTCCTATCGGTCATGGTCTATTTCTTCACAAAGGATATCGAATTAACGCTTACCTTCCTGGTGATTGCCTGTCCGGGTGCCTTAGTCATTTCTGCACCAGTATCGATTGTTGCAGGAATCGGTAATGGCGCAAATAGCGGCATACTGATCAAGGGTGGAGAGGTGATGGAGAAATTATCCAAAATAGATGTCGTTTTATTTGATAAAACTGGAACACTTACTAAAGGACAGCCTGAAGTGACAGCCATTCAAGCCTATGGAATGGAGGAAGAGGAATTATTAACGATGGCAGCAGAGGCAGAGGTTATTTCCGAACACCATTTAGGCAAGACCATTGTAAGAGAAGCCAAAAGCAGGGGAATAAGACTTATTAATCGGCCGGATGATGTTGAGGTCATCAAAGGGCATGGTATTAAAGCAACTATTAAAGGGAAAAAGGTGATGATCGGAAACAGAAAATGGATGAAGGAAAATCAAATACGAATTTCTTATGATGTAGAGTCATACGCTGTGGGGCAAGAGAAAAAGGGAAATACAGCAGTGTTTGCTGCAATAAACAATCACATTATCGGGGTAATTTCGGTTGCCGATCGAATACGAGCTGAGGCCGCAGATACAATTCAGCATCTGAAGCAAATCGGAGTAAAACAAATATTTATGCTAACAGGTGATAACCTGCACACGGCAAAGACCGTGGCCAATCAGCTAGGAATTGACCAAGTTTATGCTGAACTTCTCCCCGAAGAAAAGGTAGAGAAGGTAAAACAATTACAGCAGCAAGGATTTAAAATTGCGATGGTTGGGGATGGTATCAATGATGCACCGGCCATTGCAATGGCCGATATTGGCATTGCAATGGGTGGTTCAGGGACCGATGCCGCGATGGAAATAGCCGATATGATTATTATTGCGGATAGGTTAGAAAAGCTGATTCATGGATATAAATTAGCAAAAGCAACTGTCAGCAATATGAAGCAAAATATGTTCTTTGCTGTGGCTACCGTTATGATTTTATTAGCAGGAGTATTATCGAAGAATATTTTTCTAGCATCTGGTATGTTCATTCATGAGTTTAGTGTTCTAATGGTCATATTAAATGCCCTTAGACTTGTGGGATATAATAAAGATAAAGGCAGGTTGTATAGGGAGGAGAAGCAAAATGAATCAGTGTCGGCACCAACCGCTTAATGGAACTAGTGTAAAAAAACTCTGTATTTCGTTAGTACCGATTTTTAACCATTTACAAGATGATGATATGTTTGAAATTGCAAAAACAAGCCAAAGCAAGACTTATCAAAAGGGGGAGATCATATTTGAAGCAGGGGACGCTTCCGATTATCTATATATTGTTCATAAGGGTCAGGTAAAAATATACCGGTTAACCGAATCCGGAAAAGATCAGCTGATCCGAATTATGTGTCCGGGGGATTTTATGGGCGAGCTCTCTCTCTTTACAAAGGAATCCTTAACTAATTATGCTGAAGCCATGAAACAAACTGAACTTTGTGTCATTCATAAATCTGATTTGCAGAAAATTTTATTAACAAAGCCAGAAATATCATTAAAAATTCTCGAGGTTTTTAGCAGTCGTTTAGATGAAGCGGAAAAGGCAATTGAAAGATTTCACACACAAGACGCTGAAAAAAGAATTGCCTCATATCTTATTGACTTAGTTCATAAAACTCACCCAAAATTATCCCCAGAAAATAAGGCTATAGAAATTACCCTGCCAATGAGTAAACGAGACCTCGCTTCATATATAGGAATGACCCAAGAAACATTAAGCAGAAGGCTATCCTCGTTTCAGGAGCTTGGCTGGATTGAACAAACCGGACAAAGAAAGCTCAATATCATGGAGTTAAAAATGGTTATGAAAATTGCAACAGAATAATAGTTAACTGCCAGGGAGATGCTTGAGAGCTTAAAGCATCCCTTTTGTCATGTCCGAGATAATTTTGAACATTTTATGAATTATGGATAAATGAATGGTTATTCATTCACTTCTGCGCAAAGTTCGACATTTCTCGATTATGCCGCATGATATATTTTAGCCAATAGAGAAACAAAGGAGTGGATGATGTATGGCTGTAAAAGAAAAAGTAATACAAGAAAAGCAGGTAGTTTCAGCAATGATTGATACATTAGCAAATAACGCTTCCAAGGCACTTGGAGAATTTCGCAGTTTTAATCAGGAAATGATCGATGAGATTGTAAAACAGATCGCTTTAACAGCACTTGAAAACCATAGATATCTAGCAAAGCTGGCGGTAGAAGAAACTAAGCGAGGGGTTTATGAGGATAAGGTTTTCAAAAATATGTTTGCTACTGAATGTATTTATAACAACATAAGGGATATGAAAACAGTTGGCATCATAAGTGAAAATGAAAATGAGGGTATGGTTGAGATGGCCGAGCCTGTCGGTGTGATAGCGGGAATTATCCCGGTTACTAACCCAACCTCAACGGTTATCTTTAAATCGTTAATTTCTCTTAAAACAAGAAATCCAATTATTTTTGCTTTCCCGCGTTATGCTCAAAAATGCTGCACTGTAACAGCTGATCTGTTAAGGGATGCAGCAAGAAAAGCTGGCGCTCCCGAGAACTGTATCCAGTGGATAGAAATCCCTTCCCATGAAGCCTTTCAAACCTTGATGAAGCATCCCAAGATCTCTCTCATCCTTGCAACAGGCGGACCAAACCTAGTAACTGCTGCTTATAGTTCAGGAAAACCGGCACTTGGTGTCGGCGCTGGGAATGTTCCTTGTTATTTCGAAAAAACCGCCGATATTAAACGAGCTGTCAACGACCTAATCTTATCAAAAACTTTTGACAACGGCATGATTTGTGCATCTGAACAAGCACTCATTATTGATAATGAGATTTATGACGAAGTACGGCAGGAATTAGTGACAAACAACTGTTATTTCTTAAACGAGGAAGAGCGGCAGATGGTCGAGCGGATTGCTATCGATCCAAAATACGAAGCACTTAATCCTTTGATTGTCGGTTTACCTGCATATACGATTGCCAAAATGGCAGGATTAAATGTTCCGATAAATACAAAAATCCTTATTGCAGAGTTAGATGGTGTAGGGCCAAACTATCCGCTCTCTTGTGAAAAATTAAGTCCACTTTTAGCCTGCTATAAGGTTAATAGTTTTTCAGAAGGGCTCTTAATAGCTGAGGAAACACTAGAATACGGTGGATTAGGACACTCCGCGGCGATTCATACTGCTGACCAAAATTTAGTTGATATATTTGCATTGCGGATGAAAGCAGGCCGGATTATTGTCAATACACCATCAACACATGGGGCAATCGGGGATATTTATAACACATCATTACCGTCGTTAACAATTGGATGTGGCACTTATGGAGGGAACTCGGTGTCACAGAATGTGGGAGCAGCAAATTTAATCAATATCAAAAAAGTAGCAAAAAGGAGAAATATGATCCAATGGTTTAAAGTGCCATCACAGATTTTCTTTGAGAAAAATTCCATCCAAATGCTTTCGCAGATTCCAGGAATCTCAAAAGCATTTATAGTTACAAGCGGAAGCTCGATAAAAAATGGCTATCTTGGCAAGGTCAGCTACTATCTTCAAAAGAATGGCAGTAATATTCAGTGTGAATATTTTTCAGATATTGAACCAGAGCCAAGTATTGAAACCGTTATGACTGGCGCAGAAAGAATGAGAAGGTTCCAGCCTGATTGTATCATTGCACTTGGCGGTGGTTCGGTAATGGATGCTGCAAAAGCAATGTGGTTATTTTATGAGCATCCTGATACAGATTTCCATAGCCTTACTCAAAAGTTCTTTG
The DNA here is from genome assembly GCF_049463095.1 of Neobacillus sp. 19. Classification (NCBI taxonomy): domain Bacteria; kingdom Bacillati; phylum Bacillota; class Bacilli; order Caryophanales; family Bacillaceae; genus Neobacillus; species Neobacillus sp. 19. Next base: position 33,382 of record NZ_JBMPZU010000035.1, read on the forward strand.
ATCCGACTAAAAGAGTGGTTTCATTCCCAATGCTTCGCGGAAAAGCAAAATTCATAGCCATTCCAACTACTTCCGGAACTGGTTCAGAGGTAACGGCCTTTTCGGTAATAACTGATAAAAAGACCAATTTGAAATACCCATTGGCAGATTTCCAACTGACACCCGATGTGGCAATTATAGATTCGCAGTTTGTCATGACTGTCCCGAGGCATGTTACTGCTGACACTGGGATGGATGTTTTAACCCATGCAATTGAGGCATATGTTTCGGTTTTGGCAAATGATTATACGGACGGATTGGCACTTAAAGCTATTGAACTAGTGTTTAAGTATTTACCAAGGGCTTATAGAGATGGCAGTGATGAACAGGCACGTGAAAAAATGCACAATGCCTCAACAATTGCCGGAATGGCCTTTGCTAACTCATTCTTGGGTATCAATCACAGCCTTGCCCATGTCCTGGGGGCTGAGTTTAATATCCCGCATGGACGTGCCAATGCCATCCTTTTACCGCATGTAATTCGGTATAATGCTGCAAAACCAAATAAATTTATGACATATCCTAAATACGACCACTTTATTGCGGATGAGCGCTATGCAGAAATTGCAAAAATGCTGGGACTTCCTGCAAGCTCAACTGAGGAAGGAATTAAGAGTTTAATAAAGGCGGTTATTGCCTTGGCCAAAGAATTGGATATTCCAATGAGCATCCAAGCAAACGGGGTGAATAAAGAAAAATTCGAGAGCAAACTAGGCGTCCTTGCCGAACATGCTTTTGATGATCAGGATACGATTGCAAATCCAAAACAGCCTTATATTAGTGAACTTGCCGAAATATACCGCCAGGCTTATCTTGGTGTATAAGTCTACAAAAAGTTAAAATCAGTCCCAGAACCCTGAGACTAACTCTTCCAAAATAACATAATTTAGGTGATTACAACTTTTTTCAAAAAAAAATAAGGAGGGATTAATATGGTATATCAGAAAAAACCATGGTTAAAGTTTTATGATCCTAGAATTAGCAATGATGTATCAATCGAATACGAGTCATTATTTGATCTATTGAATCAAGCCGCCAATATTCATAATGACAAACCTGCTTTATCATTTTTTGGGAAAACATGGAGCTATAATGAAGCCAGAACGATTTCTGAATGGATGGCTGCTTCACTATATCGTGTGGGCCTTCATAAAGGAGATCGGATCGCAATCATGCTTCCAAACTGCCCACATTATATATTTAGTCTATTTGCTGCATTCCGATTAGGCGGGATTGCCGTTCAGGTAAACCCTATGTATGTCGAAAGGGAAATTGAATATGTCCTGAATGATTCCGGGGCGGAGTACATAGTTGTATTCGAAGCCCTTTACCCTAGAATCAAGCAGGTTCAGGCAAAGACATCATTAAAAAAGGTTATTGTTGTAGGGTTTGGAGGAAATAAAACTCCACTTGCAGATGGAGATATTTATTTTGAAGAGTTTTTAACCCATGACAATGTAATCCCTGAAATTCCAATTAATATAAATGAGGATGTGGCTATTTTACAATATACGGGAGGAACAACGGGTGTCGCTAAAGGTGTTATGCTTACACATCATAACTTATTGGCTAATATTATCCAGGTATGCGATTTTACCTATAATGCTGTCGAGGAGAAACCGGAAAACTTTAAAATTGTTAGTGTTTTGCCAATGTTTCATGTTTATGGTCTCTCCTGTAATGCACTTTCTGGAATTAGAATAGGCTGTAATCAGCTGATTTTGCCACGATTCGATGTCAATGAAATATTAGAACTCGTTAAACGAGAGAAACCATTCCAAATGACAGCGGTACCAACAATGATAATTGCATTGAATAGTCATCCTGATTTGGAGGAAAGCAGCATCGGAAATATTTTTTATTTGAACAGCGGCGGCGCTCCACTTCCGGTTGAACAGGTAAAATCGTTTGAAAAAAGAGCAGGTACAAGATTGTCAGACGGGTACGGATTATCCGAAACTGCCCCATCCGCGATTTCCACACCGCCATTTCTTCCGCGTAAATTAGGTAGTGTTGGTATTCCACTCCCGGGAACAGAGGCAAGGATCGTGGAGGAAACTTCGGAAGGATTTATTGATGTACCTGTCGGAGAAGCAGGAGAGTTGATCCTCCGCGGGCCGCAGGTAATGAAAGGATACTGGAAACGTCCTGGAGATACTGAAATGGTCTTGAGAGACGGCTGGCTGTTTACTGGGGATATTGCCAAAATGGATGAGGATGGATATTTTTATATTTTGGACAGAAAGAAGGATCTTATAATTGCCAGCGGTTACAATGTTTACCCTCGTGAGATTGAAGAGGTACTGTATCAGCATGAAGCAGTGGAAGAAGCTATTGTAATCGGGGTTCCTGACTCATATCGGGGGGAAACTGTAAAGGCATTTGTTAAGTTAAAGCAAGGGACTGCTGCAGCGCCGGAAAAACTTATTGAATTTGCAAAGGTAAATCTTGCACCATATAAGGTGCCGAAAGAAATTGTAATACTGGATGATCTTCCAAAGTCGTCAGTTGGAAAACTATTAAGAAGAATGTTACGTAAAGAACAAGAAAAAACTCAAGTATGAAATACACCTCTAGAACCTGCATTAGTGCTAAAGACTAATCTCTACAATCTACCTCATAGAAAATCACCACATAAAAACACCCTGTTTAAAATGAATTTTATCAAGTTTATCGGACGTTTGGAAAGGATGCGAGAAAAATGACTGGAAAAAAGGATAATGAAAAAGCTGAGGGAAGAGTTATTGGAAATTAGTGTGGAAGTGCCCGTGGAAGAGACAGCTGAGACACCAGCTGAAAATGAAGAACAGCTTACGAGCCTAGACCTTCTTTGGAAGCACGCGTTCGGGGAATTAGATGAATGGTCGAAGCGTGCCGATTTTCGGGATGAAGTTTTTTTGAAAGAAGCCAATCTATTTGCTGAGAGTGTGCAGCGTAATCAAGGAAACATGATAGAACTGAGTGCCCAATTTTATCAGGAATTTTCTGCATGGGAAAAAATAGCCAGGGAAGAATTTTTAATGTCTACCACCAGTTTGCAGCATTTTTTCCCGCTTAAGTCCTATGAAGATATAAATGCACAGATAGACCAAATTCAAGAAAGGACATTGACGATTCTCGCAGCACCGTGTCAAAAGATAGTCAGCACTATGTCAATGGATAAATATCTTGAAATGATTGATCAATATATTGCCCTTCGTAAAAAAGGAAGAGAGCAATATATAAAAACAGTAAAACAAGCAGGCTCCTTAATTTACGAAAATCAGAAGGGCTTTGTAAATCTTTTTGCTAAACAAATTAAAACGTTAATGTTTCCGCTAAATAAATACTTGGAAAAAAGTGAAGAACTTACAAAATCTTAATACTTAAGGGGTGGAGCGGAATGGGGAAGGATAAAACATATGATCCATTTGACGGGGTCAAGCGGGTAAGCGAAATGTGGGAAAAACAACTAAATGGTTTGTTATATATGATGACTGACAATAATGAGTTCGTTAAGCTACTAAAAGCAGGCACAGAAAGCCATGCGCGGCACATGGAGCTTTTAAGAAAAAATCAGGAGCTTATGGCTGGTGTAATGAATTTCCCGACGAAAAAAGATGTTGCTAATGTAGCAAAGCTGTCGATCCAGGCTGAAGAAAAGATTGACATTTTAGAAGAGCAACTTTGGAATTTACAGGACAGCATTGGTTTATTAAATAAAGAAAATCTTGAGATGTTCCAAGAAGTGGTGAATGTTGCCAAGCAGATGAAGAATGAATTCCAAAAAGTTACATTAGAAATAGGAGAAACAAAAAAAATTCAAACTGAATTAATGCAAGAGATTACTCAACTGTCGGATATTAAAGCGGAACTTGCCGCTCTGAAAGGTTTGAGCCAAAAAGGGAAGGCAAAAGAAAAAGAAAAGACAAAAGAAAAAGAAAAGGCAAAAGAGAAGGATAAAGAGCTAGTTTTTACTGGTGCTGGTACTTCTAAATCATAATGAAGGGAGCATAGAACGAAATGAGCGTAAAGGCATCAGTTACGAAGTATATTCAACAAATTGACATAGATAAGGAAACCGCAAGATGGAATCAAGTCTATAAAGTATTAACGGAACCAAAACCAGATATTGTGCCGACACCAAGAGAGATTATTTGGAAAAGGAATAAATCTAGCTTATATTATCACCCGGCGAAAGAAAAAAAATATCAAATCCCATTGTTCTTGGTCTACTCATTATTAAATAAACCATATATTTTAGATGTCGGGGAAGGAAGCAGTGTCGTTGGCGGCCTGACAGAACGCGGATACGACGTTTATTTTCTGGATTGGGGCTCGCCCGGCTATGAAGATCGAGATATTACCTTGGATAATTATATCCTGGATTATTTAGAAAACGCTGTAAAGCGGGCAGTCCGACATTCAGGAGCCAAGGAAATTTCCATGATAGGATATTGTTTAGGCGGGACAATTTCAGCAATCCTTACTTCCATTACGAATATACCGATAAAAAACTTAATTCTTGCCACAGTGCCGATTGATTTTAGTGTTGGGATTGTCCCTGATAAATGGTTAAAGGGGCTTCAAAAAGGACTTATTAATTTTGATCGGTTTTCCGATGTGTATGGTGTTATTCCTTCAGAGTATATGTATCTCATGTTTAGAGGGCTCTCACCAGTCTATATGAGTCCTTGGATTAATCTAATTACCCGTGCCCATGATGCGGACTATGTTGAAAAGTGGCGAAGAATGGACAAATGGACAAAAGACACTGCTTCATTTGCAGGTGCATCCTTCAAGCAATTATTTAATGATTTCTATAAAGATAACAAGCTATTGAAGGGAGAGCTTACGATTGGCGGCAGAAAAGTAGATTTAAAGAATATTACCTGCCCGGTTTTTGTTTTTTCCACTTCAAGGGACACACTAGTATTGGAACAGCAAAGCCTGCCGATTATGGATATGATTTCAAGTGAAGATAAAACCTATGAGGTATTTGAAGGCGGTCATGTTTCACTAGCGCTAACAGGAATGTTTGCCATTTTTGCTGATAAATGGCTTGCAACACGGTCAAATGAAGTTGAGAAAGCACCAGTATAATGGGAAGAAACAAACATAAAATGATGGACGGGAAGATGGATGGGGGTCCAATTCTTCCCGAAAAGGTAATTTACACAGCTGTTTTTTGCTGAGTGAGGAATCTCCTTAACAGGAGGTTAAACCGGTCTTTTGCTTCCAGTTTGGCAAGGTGGCCGGTATTCCTCATAATGATGAATTCAGAATGTGGAATCAGTTTATGCATGCATGCCTGAATCCAGACAGGCAAAACAGAGTCATATTGTCCGCCTATAATTAGAGTTGGAACATTAATTTTAGGCAGTAAAGACCGATTATTAACTTCAAGACACATTTTCAATGATTCAAGGAAAATTGGATGTTTGGGCCGGAAATAATGACAAAATATCTCCATCATATCCTTATTCCAGGAGTAAAGTGCCATGCGTCCGAGGAATTCCGCTTGTTTTCCTGCAGCTGAAACGGACTCAAACTTTTTTTTGCGGTTCTTAAATAATAGACCCTTAAGCTTCTTAGGGAAAAAGTGGAATGTACTAACCAACATGAGTGAACGACAATGGTCGGGAGACTGACGATAGATTTCCTGTGCAACGGCTCCGCCCATTGACAGCCCTAGGATGTGGGCGTTTTCAATTTTTAGCTCCTTTAACAATCCAATCAAGTCAGAGGCGAAGTTTTGAATTGATATACCATCCGTTTTTTCACATTCCCCATGACCGCGTAAATCAGGAATAATCAACTCAAACTGATCCGCTAATTCAAATTGGTTTTGCCACCCTTCCTTTACTTCACCTAAGCCATGAATTAGAACCAATGGTTCCCCGTTACCAAAATGCAAGTAAGGCACCCCTGATTTACTAACGCTAGCCTTTTCCATTTTACACCACCTTGTCATTTTTATTTAGTTTATATCCAAGTTCACTAAATTGTAAACATATAAATACTAATAATATCTATATTTATTTTACATATTGACAAAATATTACTTATAGGTGTAAAATACATGTAGGTGAGGTGATGAAGATATGGTAAACCAAGATAAACAATCAGTCAATCCATCAAAAAATTTTGTGCTGCCATTTATTTTATTGCTTCTTAGCAAAGTTTCTCTTCATGGGTATGAACTAAGCCAAAAGCTGGAGACATTCGGATTTAAGGCTCTCGACCAAGGGAACTTATATAGGATGCTAAGACAGTTGGAAAAGGATGAACTTGTTTCATCAGAATGGGATACAACAGGCAGTGGTCCGGCCAAAAGAAGATATTCTATAACAAAAGCGGGTGTTACATACTTAAAAGGCTATGCCAATCAGCTAGAAACCTATCAATCAATCCTAGACCAATTCTTCAAGATGTATTCCAGTTTTCTTGAGCTCTATATTCCTTCTTTCCATAAGAAGGATCCAATAGAGAAAGTAAATAAGAATAGGAGGAGGAAGGACGATGGCTCAGAAGAAAAGTGAAACGGCTCTTGCTGCTGATGAAAAAAAGATTCCGGCAGCAGAAGAAACGGTAATCGTAGGTTCATTTGTAACTACATTCTGGGATCAGTATGAGCAATCACGCGAAAGGAGAGAGCAGCTTCGGGAAAACCGTGAGGATGCCTACATTAATGCGCTAAGAGAGGTCATTAAGTTCAATAAGCAGTATCGAAAATCCATCGCCAAATTGTATGATCAGACGAAAAAAACAAACAAGGATGCGATGTCTGAACTGATGCATCAATTTAAAGCAGTCGAAGAAGAGGTGAAAGAAGAACCTGCATACACAAACGATCGCGAAGAACTCAAGAACCAACTAAAAGAGGTTTCAGGACAATTAGAGAAATTGGCACTTACACCAATACGATCCATATTCCAAATCATCGATCAATTAGAAGATAATTTTGAAAAAAATGCAGAATCACGTGTAGCCTACGCTCGTGAACGGAGAAATGCTTGGCTCGCAGTTCGCAAGGAATATGTTAGGAAAGCAAGAAATACACATCTAAACCTTGTAGAACGCGGCAAAAGTAGTTTTAAAGAACTAGTAAAAACGCAATAACCTCAAATTTTAGAATAAGGGGAATTAGCAGCATTGTTTAACATAAAAGTCCAATATCAAAGGTAAAACCACATTCTCTATTAATAAAGAGAGTGTGGTTTTTTTATTTCATTAATATAGAAAGCGATTCGGATGGGAATAATCGACTAAAGTAATAGGGAAATACTTTATTTATTATTGGAATTGTGGCATCATTAATTGGCCGGATTTTATTTTTTGAGAAGTAAGGAGATATTTTAACATGGATTTACTTATGCTTATTAAAGCAATTATTTTAGGTTTAGTAGAAGGTTTAACTGAGTTTGCGCCCGTATCTTCAACCGGACATATGATTATTGTCGATGATATGTGGCTGAAATCTGAAACGTTTTTAACAAAGCACGGGGCTAACACCTTTAAAGTGGTCATTCAGCTTGGTTCCATTCTTGCAGTTGTCGTTACATTTAAAGACCGGTTTATTAACTTGTTAAGTCTAGGACGGTTTAGTAAGCAAACAGTTGGCAGTGGTAGCCGCCTAAAATTATCACAAATTTTTGTAGGATTAATTCCTGCGGGCGTCCTTGGCGTCCTGTTTAATGATTATATTGATGACCACCTATTTTCCACTGGTACTGTTCTAATTGGTTTAGTAATTGGCGCCGTATTTATGATTCTTGCTGATCTGATCGGCCCAAGGAATCCAAAAACCAAAACAGTTGATCAAATTTCGTATGGACAAGCATTGGCGGTAGGTCTTTTTCAATGTTTTTCCCTTTGGCCTGGGTTCTCACGGTCTGGTTCGACTATATCAGGAGGGGTATTAATGGGGATGAGCCATCGTGCAGCCGCTGACTTTACCTTTATTATGGCGGTACCGATAATGGCCGGGGCAAGTTTTCTTTCCTTATTGAAAAACTGGGAATATATGACGATGGATGCGCTGCCGATCTTTATCGCTGGCTTTATTAGTGCCTTTATTTTTGCGCTGCTTTCCATACGATTTTTCTTAAAACTAATCAATAAAATAAAACTATTACCATTTGCAATTTATCGAATTCTATTAGCTTTAATCATCTATTTTGTTTTCTTCTAATCAAAACGGGCAATTCCTATTTTAGGAACTGCCTTTTTTTATTGAGACTGATGTCCCATATAAGTGGAAAACGGCATGTACCCATTCCCTTTCCTTTTGGATAAATACCTGTTTCCAGTGTGAGAGGAGCCTATACCATCAGGTTTGAATAGAATATTTTAAAATAAGGGAATTATTCGCAGCAAATGAAAGGAGGGAAACTCATGGAAATGAATCGAAGTGGACAGTGTATTTGTCACGAAATGGAACAACTTCTTGAAGAACAGAAAAAGCTGTCTTTTGAAGGATTTCGTTTCATTTGTGAAAAGTTTGGATTTGACACCATTCCATTTATACTTTCAAATGGGAAATGTCCATTTGAAACTTTTGGGATTACAAGGTATGGGAAGTTTTTTACTACACAAGTTTTTAGGTTAGAAGACGTTGATTCAAGACATTGTTGTGCTACATTATCACTTTTAATGCCGGTTGATATGGATGGTTGCCCTGTGGAGTTATGTGATGATGTGTATTCGCTGATAAAAACCGATATCTGTTTAATTGTAGATCTAAGCTGTTTTTGTACGATTCAGCCGTTATCCCCCAAATTAGTTAATCGAGAGCTGCCCATTATCGAACCAAAATGTTAGTAATTAAGAAATGAGGGACTGTTTTTACTTGTTTTAGCGGCAGACCCTCATTTTATTACCTCTTCAGAGCATTAAACAGGATAAACATCCTTAAAGGCTGCAAGTCCAGATTCACAAGATTGGGCTTATTCTTTTTTTCAAATCTTCCTAATATGGATATGTGTCTATCGCACATTTTTATCTAGGTGAATAGGATATATGGAAATCCAAAAAGGAGGTAATGTTAATGTCTGGTGCAGCAGGTGGCTATGGCGGCGGATTTGCCCTACTAGTCGTTTTGTTTATTTTGTTAATTATTATCGGAGCTTCTTGGGGTTACGGATTCTATTAATATAAAAGAGGAGGAAATTAAATGTTTGGTTATGGTGGATATGGCGGCTACGGCTATGGTGGTTGTGGCTACGGCGGATTTGGATTTGGCGGCGGTTTCGCATTAATCGTTGTATTGTTTATCCTTTTAATTATTGTCGGTGCAGCTTGCTTTAGATGGTAATTAGAAAAGCTCCAGCACTAAGGGTGCTGGAGCTTTTCAGTATTGGAATTTCATTAAATCTCATACATTACACTAGTACAAGTTGTTCTGTGTTGGTCAATGTACCCCAAACAATTTGTTCCACTTCAGAACCTTCTAATGTCTCTTTCTTTAATAATGCATCAACCAATTGCTGATACTGATCTTGATGGGCTTTGATCAGCATCTCAGCCTTTTCTAAGCTTTTTGCAAACAGTTCCTGCATTTTTGTTTCTTTATCCTGTTTATTGAATGTCAAGGTAAAACCATCTTGAAGCATTCCGGTATCAACCATTTGCTCTATGATTTGTTTTGCCTGCTGTACATCACCGCTAACACCAATACTGTGTTCGCCAAGAAGCATTCTCTCAGCAACACCGCCTGCTAATATCATGGCAACACGATCCAGAAGGTCAGAGGTTGTCGATAAATGCAATTCTTTTGGAATTGGTGCAACATAACCAAGCGCTTCACCGCGAGGGATGATTGTAGCTTTTCTAACTGAACCGGGCCTTGTTAATGAGGCGACAATCGCATGGCCGGCTTCGTGGATGGCGACCCTCCGTTTTGTATCAACATCCTGTAAAGAACGTGAAGTGCTTCCTAGTATGGTACGGTCAAGAGCATAATCAAGGTCTTGTTTTTGAATGTGTTCCTGTCCATTTCGAACAGCTCGTCTGCTTGCAGTTTCAAAAAGGGACTGAAGCTCAGCGCCTGAGAATCCTGAAGTGCTTTCTGCCAGCGCGTCTAAGGATGTATGAACATCCTCTGCAAGAGATTTTCCTTTCGTATGAAGCTCGATAATTTCTCGTCTGCCCCTTGTATCAGGCAGAGGGACATGGAAGGAGAAGTCAATTCTTCCTGGACGAAGGAAGGCCTCATCAAGCATATCTTTCCTGTTTGTTGCGGCAATAAACAAAATTCCATCATTGGAATGACCGCCATCAAGCTGGACGAGAAGTTCCGTTAAGGTTTTTTCTGCTTCCTCACCGCCATGGGCTTTTCTTTTACCGGCAAGTGCATCGACTTCATCGATGAAAATAACAGCAGGACCTTGCTTTCGTGCTGCTTGGAATAAAGAACGTACCCTGCTTGCTCCTACACCAACAAATAGTTCATTAAACGCGCTTCCGCTGGCAGAGAAGAAAGCTGCATTTAATTCCCGAGCGATTGCTTGTGCTAATAAGGTTTTACCTGTTCCGGGTGGTCCGTATAACAGAATTCCTTTTGGTGGTTTAATGCCTAGCTTAGCAGATCGCTCAGGCTCTTTTAGAGTTGAAAGTGTTTGTAATATTTCTTCCTTCATTTCATCACCGAGGCCGCCGACATCTTCTAAACTGATTGTCGGCAGTGGGCGTGACTTGGCAACACTATTTTTCATTGAGTTATGAAGTCCGAATCCGCCCTTAGATTTTTGAAGGGCAAAGGCAGCACCTGCTAATAAAAGGATGATTCCACCCATAATCCATTTCCCATAACGACTGCTAGTTGAATAGGAATAGTCGATATTATATTTTTCTACCAGTTTATCAATCATGTCGCTATTAGGCGGAACATGGGAAATGAATTCGGTTTCTCCAGCCTTTATATACAAGCTGCCATCAGCTCGTTCAGTGAGAATAACAGGGTCGCCATTCTGAGCTTGGATGGTTTTCTCCACCGAAGAGAATGGGATGGATACCTCCGAATTTGATGTTTGGATATACCAAGAGATTCCTGCCATAATTAATATAAACGCTGCGAACAGCGGAATAAACTTTGAAACTATTTTTTTACTTTGATTCATTTATTTCATCTCCTCTAACAGAGTTAACTCTATTATAAATTAACTTCCAGAAAAATGGATGTGGGAATCGGTGGAAGGATAAAAACACACCTTCAGTAAATCGAAAGTGTGTTCCTAATTCTATGATAATAAACGAAGATGGGGAATAATGGGCATTAACACACTTTGGGCGAGGACTCCAAAACTTACTCCCATGCTTGATGATTTATCCCATTTAAATACATGGACTTTTTCATCTTTGCCTTCATACAAAAATAATAACTGCTTTCCTTCTTCTGCAATGCCAATCTTACTATAGGTAACGTTATTTTGCTGTAGAACAATTTCGAATGCTTTGTGCAATAAGGCTAAGGTTTGATCATCAATTTTATTAAGTTCCATAATTCCTCCTAGGGCATCTATTTTTAAATACGATTACCATCATTATAGTATTTTACCGGAGGAGTTTAAAGAAAAAATCCGTGTTCATTCATTGGCCGATAAGAAAACTTTCTTATCAGCCATAAGTGCAACTACGCCTCTGTCTTCGCCAATCGGCGAGTTTTCTTTAAAATATTGCAAAGTTGCCGTTTGCGAGATAAGATTTAAGTTATGGAAAAAATTTTTTGATTGTTATAAGAGAGGAAGACAAGATGGGTAAAAATTTTAGAGAAGACGTTTTATCACGCAGGACATTCGCCATTATTTCCCACCCGGATGCTGGTAAAACGACACTTACGGAAAAATTATTATTATTTGGCGGAGCGATTCGCGATGCAGGTACAGTTAAAGCAAAGAAAACTGGTAAATTCGCTACAAGTGACTGGATGGAAATTGAAAAGCAGCGTGGAATTTCAGTCACATCCAGTGTTATGCAATTTGACTATGATGGATTCCGAGTAAATATTTTAGATACTCCTGGTCACCAGGATTTTAGTGAGGATACTTACAGAACTTTAATGGCGGTCGATAGTGCTGTCATGATTGTCGATTCAGCGAAAGGGATCGAGGAACAAACACTCAAGCTATTTAAAGTGTGCCGGATGCGCGGCATTCCAATCTTTACGTTCATGAATAAGCTTGATCGTCAGGGGAAGGCACCTCTTGAGCTCTTAGCCGAACTAGAAGAGGTACTTGGAATTGAATCGTATCCAATGAACTGGCCAATTGGTATGGGGAAAGAATTTCTTGGTATTTATGATCGTTTCAACAATCGAGTGGAACAATTTCGAGTGAATGAGGATGAGCGGTTTATCCCATTAAATGATGATGGGGAGATTACTGGAGACCATAAGTTAAAATCTTCAGGACTGTATGATCAAACGCTTGATGAAATTATGCTGCTTAATGAAGCCGGAAATGAGTTTTCAGCCGAAAAGGTGGCTGATGGTACATTGACACCAGTATTCTTTGGAAGTGCGTTAACTAACTTTGGTGTCCAGACCTTCCTTGAGTCATACTTAAAGTTTGCGCCGCCGCCAAAGGCCCGTAATTCATCGATTGGGGAAATCAATCCACTGGGAGACCAATTTTCAGGCTTTGTTTTTAAAATTCAAGCGAACATGAATCCTGCACACCGTGACCGTATTGCTTTTGTGCGAGTGTGCTCCGGGAAATTCGAACGGGGGATGACTGTTAATATTCCGCGCCTTGGAAAACAATTAAAGCTTTCTCAATCAACTTCATTTATGGCGGAAGAACGAAATACAGTTGATGAAGCGGTTAGCGGTGACATTATCGGTTTATACGACACAGGAACATATCAAATAGGTGATACCCTTACAACGGGTAAGGATGACTTCCAATATGAAAGATTACCGCAGTTTACTCCTGAATTATATGTAAAGGTGTCGGCTAAAAACGTGATGAAGCAAAAATCCTTTTATAAAGGCATCGAACAATTAGTCCAGGAAGGGGCCATTCAGCTCTTTAAAACCGCTAGGATGGAAGATTATTTATTAGGTGCCGTCGGACAGCTTCAGTTCGAAGTATTTGAGCACAGGATGAGAAATGAGTACAATGCAGAAGTGATAATGGAACGGATGGGTTCCAAAATTGCCCGTTGGGTTGAAAACGATACTGTGGATGAAAATTTGTCAAGTACACGCAGTCTATTGGTGAAAGACCGTTATGATAATTTTGTGTTTTTATTTGAAAACGAGTTTGCATTAAGATGGTTTCAAGAAAAAAATCCGACCGTCACACTGTACAACCCAATGGATCAGAATGAATAAAATGGGAAATACTGGAAAAGTTTCATTAACCTGGGTATTTTAGGATTGGATTGGGCATGATAAATTTGAGGGTTTCTTTCTCAAATTGCCATATAGAAGCGGGATTGTACAATGAAAAAAATGAGCAGGCTGGAAGCCGTTTTGTGGAATATTGCTTTTCCTGGTTTCACTCAATTGTTAACAGGACATTATATTAAAGGGGTATTGTTTGTCGTTTTAGAATTTTTAATGAATGTTAATAGCCGCTTTAACCAGGCGATCATGTACAGCTTCTTAGGCGAAATCGAAAGGGCTGAAGCGGTTATTAATTACCAATGGCTTATGTTTTATCCATGTGTTTATATGTTTTCAATGTGGGATGGTTATCGCTCTGCCATGCCGGCAAATGAAAAGCACTCTTACTTACCATTTGTTTTTAGTGCTTATTTTGTTACGGTAGGTTTAATGTTATCGCCAAAAATAACGTTTTTTCAACTGCACCCTGGTCCTGTCTTTTTACCAATGCTATCTTTAATTCCCGGACTGTTAATTGGGTTTTCACTTAAATATTTATTGATTAAAAAACGTCACCATCATTAATTTTTTTAGTAGCTTCAAATCAGAGGATTCTGGTTTGAAGTTTTTTATTGGGAAAAAATTTTATTTAATCACCCCCAGAAACTATTTCATTTAATACGTACCTTTGTAATGAAAAGTTTTCGCGAACATTTTTTTGCAATCTTGGAGGCTGTTATTTTCAATTTGCATTCACCCAAAAAGTCCAAAATAACATTCGTATGTTATAATTGGTCGAATAGAGGTGAGCAAATGCTAAGTTTATTGTTTATGACCAAGAAGAAAAAAAGAACTCTGGAAGAAACGGTCCTGTTAATACAGCAAGGTGATCGCTTCTTACTTGATGAACTAATTGATGCTTATAAGCCTTTTATTGCAAAAACAGTTTCTTCCGTATGCAGACGTTATATATATGAAACCGATGATGAATTTAGCATTGGTCTTATCGCCTTTAATGAGGCTGTTGAAAAATATTCTACTGATCGCGGAAGCTCGTTATTAAGCTTTTCAGAAGTGATTATTAAAAGAAGAGTTATAGACTATATTCGCAAACAAACAAAAAATCAACATATTAGCATTGATATAACCAGTACGAGTCAAGAAGAAGAATCAGCAGGAACAGTGATCGTTAATGAGCTTTCCCTCGATGATTACTATAAAAAGAATGATGAGCAATTAAGAAAAGAAGAAATTCTTCATTTTCAAGCATTATTAACAACCTTTGATTTAAGCTTTAGTGACTTAGTGGAAAATTCTCCAAAACATGCTGATGCTCGGAAAAGCGCTATTCTTACGGCGAAAATGTTAGTCGACAACCAAGAGCTGAAAGAAATATTATTCGAAAAAAAGCGCCTTCCGATAAAACAATTAGAAAAAATGGTAAATGTCAGCAGAAAGACGATTGAACGGAACCGAAAATATATCATTGCGATTGCACTGATCTTATCAAATGATTATGTATTTATGAAGGATTATATAAAGGGGGTGCTAGATACATGAAAAAAGGAATTATAATGCAAATAGATGAGGCACATTTAACGATGTTAACCCCCGAAGGTGAGTTTTTCCGCACACGAAAGCAAAAACAAGATTATGTGATCGGTGAGGAAATTCATTTTTTTCCGATAGAAAACGTTAAAGCTTCTAATACTTTGGCATCATTAAAAAATATGTTAACATTTAAATCGCTCTGGGCCGTAATGGCAGCCTTATTGATTTTTCTTGGCTCCTTTATCCCCATGTATCAAAATAATCGTGCGTATGCCTATATGTCGATTGATGCAAATCCAAGCATCGAGCTTGGTGTAAATAAAAAAATGCAGGTTGTAGAATTAGTTGGTTTCAATAAGGAAGGAAAAAAGGTTATTTCAGAACTAAAAGATTGGAAGAAAAAAGATATCTCTGAATTGACTAAATCCATTCTTGTCGAAATGGAAACTGCCGGTTTTATCAAAAAAGATGAACAAGTAATTATTTCTACCGTTAGGAATGATGAACCAGATGTAAAAGTTGAAAAAGATCTGCAAAAGAATATCAATGAAATTAAAGCAGCAGTGAATAAACAAAACGTAGATCTTACAGTTCTGACAGCAACTGAGAAAGAACGGGAAAAAGCACAGGAACTCGGTATTTCAACAGGAAAATACCAGGAAAATAAGAATCAGTCATCACAAAAGGGAAAAATAAAAACCAATGAGAACAAACAGGAACACCTTGCTTCACCGCCGGAAAATCCCGGGAGTAGCACTGCTCCTGGACAACTGAAAAAACAGGTGGATGGGATTGAGAATAATAATGGATTGCCTGAAGGGGAGGTCAATAGTAAAGGAAATGTAAATCCTCCCGGACAATTGAAAAAAGCAGATGAAGAACAATGGAAACGAAACGATGGGCAAATCAATAAACAATTTCAACCAAATGGCCAACAAAATAACGGCCAACAAAATAAATGGGAACAGAATCAAAAAGAGAAAGATTCAAACGAGCGAAATAAGTGGAATCAAAAAGAGATAAACCCAAACCAGGGAAATAAATGGAAACAGCAAGATAAAATGGAAAGTAATCCCAATAAACAAAAACAATGGAATCAAAAAGATCATAAAAAATAAAGCAAAGTCCGGCTGAACACCGGACTTTTTCCATGTCTATTTAATTATTCTTTCGTAAACTGGCCAGACATTTGTGCCTGAGCTTGTTGTACAAGTCTTTTCGTAATTTCGCCGCCAACAGATCCGTTTGCTCTTGATACTGTATCTGAACCTAATTGAACGCCAAATTCTTGCGCAATTTCGTATTTTACCTGATCTAAGTACTGCTCAATACCAGGAACTAATAATTTATTGCTGCTATTTGCCATTTTCGCTCAACTCCTTTTTTTTCATCCAGAGATACGAAACCCCTGTAAATGTATTATCTATTTTCCGTATCCATTTCATAAGTGGTAATGTTAGTCCAAACTGGAATATTAATCTGCTCCCTTTCCCACATCTTTGGTGGGATGCATAAAGGGTGATGCCTGAGGTTTCCTTTTACTTTCCAGAAGCTCTCGGTTTTCTGTCGTGTTCCAGCCAATATCATTTGTAGGGTGAACCCATTCGTCTCCAGCCATAATCGAAGGGTCTGTATCCTTTGACCAATTCTCTAATGGAGAATTTTCCGAGGCGTAAAAGCTGTCACCAATAGTCACACCATGTTCGTTAACAAAGGGTGGCTGCATTTTAATCCCGGTATCTTTAAAGCTTGGTGCATTTATTTGATGCGGCATTGTTTCATTAATTGTTAATTTTTCGGAGGACTGATTATTTATTGATTTCTTCATTGCTGTTCACTCCTTTTTACTCTTATTTTCTGCGGGAAAGGTGATTTTATTTATGAAAAATAAGGAAAGGAATGATACCCGGAAAATTGATTAAAACTAAGGGTGTTCGATTAATAAATAGGAGGCTTTTCATATGGCAAAGCGTAAGGCTGAATTTGATGCAGTAACAAAATATACGAAGACACCTCATAAAAATGTACAGGAAAGTGAATTTTCAGCAGAATTTACTGATAATAATAATGCGATCCGGTTTGCAAACCGCAATTCAAAATTAGGAAAAAAGGGAAGAAGCTAAGAAAAGCGGAAGCTCCTTGGTCAGTGGCGTATGACCTGGAGCTGGCCATTTTTCAAAGCCGAAACTAATAAATCCTGATATATAAAGAAAAATAAGCCGGAGAAGTCCGGCTTATTACATTTCTGTAAACGGAAACAACTGAGTCCGGTTATTAGCCGGATCAAAATAGGCCAATAAATATGCCGAGGTTCTCTTCAGTTTCCCTGTTGTAAAATACATGCCTAAATCAAAGGATAGTTCTTCAAGCATTGTATGTTTAAATAAATCTTTTTCATCTAGATTTAGCACAAGAAATTCTTGTCCTAAAAGCTTGGGATTTTCGATTATTTGTTTATATAGTTTCGTTCGTTTATTTTTATCCAGATTTGCTTCCCACCAGGGCTTTCTAGGTTTGTATTTATGGCTTTTTAAATAATCAACCTTCATAAGACCTGCAATCACATCAAGATTTTCAACCGAAATATCTTTTAGAAAGGAAAATAATCGGCGGAATAAATCCTCTAGCTGGTGGCCGATTCTTGACCAACCACGTTCATCCCAATAGGAACCAAAGTCTTGGAAGAAATCAAATGGTGAAGCAAACACATTCGTTACTAAATATTCAACCGTTTGATCCATACGGTGATCGTTCCAATATTTTTCTAAAACATCCTCTACTTGTTTGATTCTTACAATATCAGCAAATGAAAGGACATTATTGCTTAGGATTTCATATGGAGAATGATCCATATATACATATTGATGGTTCGCGGCCTGCAGACGTACTCCTGTTCCACGAAGCATTTTTAAAAATCCTAATTGTAATTCTTCGGGTCTCATCTCAAACACATCGTTGAAAGTCTTCCGGAAAGACGAATAATCCTCTTCAGGCAGTCCGGCAATCAAATCAAGATGCTGATCAATTTTGCCGCCTTCCTTTACCATTGTTACTGTTCTGGTCAATTTTGAAAAGTTTTGTTTGCGTTTAACTAGTTCATTTGTATAGTCATTTGTTGATTGAACGCCTATTTCAAAACGGAAAAGCCCTTTTGGCGCCTCTTCATTTAAAAATTCAATGACTTCTGGCCGCATAATATCAGCCGTAATTTCAAATTGAAAAACGGTCCCGGGAAGATGTTCATCGATGAGGAAACGAAACATTTCCATCGCATAGCTTCTACTGATGTTAAAGGTCCGATCTACAAACTTAATCGTTTTTGCGCCATTTTCCATTAAATAGCGAATATCGGATTTTATCTTTTCCCTGTCAAAATATCTTACCCCGACTTCAATGGAAGACAGGCAAAACTGGCAGCTGAAAGGGCAGCCCCTGCTTGTTTCGATATAGGTAACTCGTTTTCCTAGGTCAGAGATGTCCTCTGGGAAACGGTAGGGGGACGGAAGCTCTTTAAGATCCAACTTATTTAATTGGGGTGTCATCATCACTTTTCCATTTTCACGATAAGCGATTCCGTATACATTCCGATAATTTTTTGTCGTTTGGATCTCCTTCAGCAACTGCTTAAAGGTGTGTTCCCCCTCGCCCACAACAATAAAATCAACCTCTGGAGATTTTTCCATCCATTCAGCCGTATCATAGGTGACCTCGGGCCCTCCTAAAACAATCAGGATGGAGGGGTCAACTTTTTTCAGCATATTTACCACTTTTAGTGTTTCTTCAATATTCCAAATATAGCAGCTGAAACCAATTACTGTAGGTTTCGCCTGATAAAGATCTGAGACAATGTTAAGGACGGGATCTTTGATTGTATATTCTTTCATTTGAACGGTAAATTCCGGAGCGGCGTAAGCTTTTAAATAACGGATGGCAAGATTGGTATGTATAAACTTTGCATTCAAAGTAGAACAAATAACATTCATAAAATAACTCCTTTTCGATAATAAAAAGATAATTATATCTTATTTTTGACTAAAAAGGTAGCAGACAAACGTTTAAAGCAAGGGAGCATTGGAGAAGTTCTAGCATAATATATTTGCTGTTATATAACAATTCCACCCCTGTTATACAATTGGGAAGTCTGATAAATACAGTAATATAAATGGTTTTTTTAAGAAAATTGAATGTGTTACAAAAAAAATTGGCGTTTGTTTGACTTTTGTCACAGCCAAAATATTGCTGATGTCCTACAATGACTTTGGGAAAGTTAAATTTTTATGTCTGTTTCGTGTTTTTTTTTGAACGAAATTGGGGAGGGATATTGTGTCTATTTTACCTAAAAAAAATGAATTGGGATTTTTTGAAATCCGTCTGGAATCAATTGGCGGGCTCGGAGCAAATTTAGCCGGAAAGATGTTGGCAGAAGCTGGTGTGT
Source organism: Neobacillus sp. 19 (assembly GCF_049463095.1). Classification (NCBI taxonomy): domain Bacteria; kingdom Bacillati; phylum Bacillota; class Bacilli; order Caryophanales; family Bacillaceae; genus Neobacillus; species Neobacillus sp. 19. The sequence goes on from NZ_JBMPZU010000035.1 coordinate 52,713, forward strand.
TAAGTCTCGGTTTAAAGGGTTCTAATTTTTCATCTTATGGGTCCGAGAAGAAAGGTTCTCCGGTAAAGAGTTTCATCCGATTTTGTGATCCAGAGGTAGAAATCAGAGATCATAGTCCAATCGAACAGCCACATATAGTTGGGGTTTTTCATGAAGCCTTATATAGAACAGTAAATGTTGTCAGCGGTTTAAACGCTGATGGGATTGTTTTAGTCAATACTTCAAGAGATTTTGATGATGTCAAAAATGATTTACAACTGGAGTACGGTACTCTTGCCATTGTTGATGCCTTAACCATTGCCGTTGAGGAAAAGACAAAAGTTAATACGGCAATGCTTGGAGCATTGTATCGAATTTGTGATTTTTTAGATCCGGAATCAATGAGAGATGTTATTCGCAAAACGTTTACAAAAAAATATCCTCATCTTGTTGAACCGAATATTCGTACGTTTGATCGCGGATACAATGAAGTTCAATTTAAAACATATGAAGTGCCAGCTGGTGCTGAAGGGAAAGCCTTTACACGTACGCTTCCACAGCTTGGCTATTTGACTCAGGAAATCGGTGGTGTAATGGTTTCTCAAGCGAATAGTATTTTTAAAGATTTAAGCGGTTCACGTCAGGGATTTCTTCCTGAGTTTCAACAGGAAAAATGTATTCATTGTGCAGCCTGCGATAATGTTTGTCCTGATTTTTGTTTTGTTTGGGAAGAGGGAGAAGATAAACGCGGCAGAAAGCAAATGTTCCTTAAAGGAATTGACTATCAATATTGTAAAGGCTGCTTAAAATGTGTGGAAGCATGCCCAACCGATGCACTTGGTGATTTACGTGAATTGCTGGGATATGCTGATGAAAACCGAGTGAAACAAAACTTTCCTTATGTTGCAGGAGGGATTCAATAATGGCAATTTTAGAAGATAAATTAACAGCGCAAGGTACGGCTGAACAGATCTCTACCTTTGAATCAGGAAACGAAATGGCTGCAACGGCAGCAGCTCAAATTAACTATCATATAATGGGTTATTTTCCAATCACGCCTTCAACTGAAGTCGCGCAATTTTTAGATCAAATGAAAACCCGCGGTGAACATGATATCAAGTTAATTCCTGCTGACGGAGAACACGGTTCTGCAGGTATTTGTTATGGAGCAGCAGCAACGGGTGCCCGTGTATTTAATGCTACAAGTGCAAACGGATTCTTATATATGCTTGAACAGATGCCTGTACAATCAGGAACCCGTTTTCCAATGGTCATGAATTTGGTTACACGTGCTGTCAGCGGCCCGCTTGATATTCGCGGAGATCACTCTGATCTATATTACGCATTGAATACTGGCTGGGTTATATTAACGGCAAAAACACCGCAAGCGGTTTATGATATGAACATCATGGCTTTAAAGATTGCAGAACATTCAAAGGTGCGTTTACCAGTAATTGTAGCCTATGATGGTTTCTTTACTTCACACCAAAAGCGAAGAGTAGAATACTTTAAGGATCGTACTGTCGTCCAGCAATTTGTTGGTGAATGTCCTACAGATTATAACTTTGTCAGGGATTTGAGCAAGCCTGTTACCATCGGGGCACATATGAGCGGTGATGATTTTATCAATAACCACTTCCAACAATCAGAAGCAATGTATAATGCTGGTGAGGTTTTTAAAGAGGTTGCTGCTGAATATGCGAAACTTTCTGGCAGAGAATATCCTGTTCTAGATTTATATAAAATGGAAGATGCAGAAGTGGCTTTGTTTTTATTAAATTCTGCCGCTGAATCTGCAAAGGATGTGGTCGATCAACTGCGTGAAAAGGGAATTAAAGCCGGGGTCATCAGCCCAAATATTATTCGTCCATTCCCAGCAAAAGAAATTCGTGAAGCACTTAAGAATGTAAAAGTATTATTAGTCGGTGAGCGTGCTGATTCTTATGGGGCAAATGGGCCGAACTTAACACATGAAGTGAAATCAGCCCTTCAAGATGATAAGGATAATAAGACAATCGTGTTAAGCCGTGTTTTTGGTCTTGGCGGAAAGGATTTCTATGCAAGTGATGCACAGGCCTTTTTTGAAATGACGATTGATACAATGGAGAAGGGATATGCGGAAAAGCCTTTTGATTATTATGGCCATATTCCCGGTAACCCGGATAAGATTCTAAAGCCGGTCATTTTACCACAGCATGGCGATGTATTTAAATCAGGATTAATTGATGTTAAGATGGATGAAGTTACCAATAAATTAAAAGTGAAAATCCCGCCGCTCCGCGCTCTTACTGGAAAACCAAAACGGATTGCATCAGGACACGGGGCCTGTCCGGGCTGTGGAATCTTTGCAGGCTTAGAGTTATTCTTCAAAGGAATTGAGGGAGATATTGTTACCCTGTTTCAAACAGGCTGTGCCTATGTCACAACAACGGGTTACCCAAGCACCTCTCACAAGCAAACGATGATGCATAACTTGTTCCAAAATGGCGCTGCAACTTTATCAGGAACATTGGAAGCATTCATGGAATTAAAAAGCCGCGGTGAAATTAATGTTTCTGACGATGCGACATTTGTCATGATCACTGGTGATGGCGGTATGGACATTGGAATGGGCTCTGCGATTGGAACAGCGCTTCGTGGCCATAAATTGATTATGCTTGAATATGATAACGAAGGATATATGAATACAGGCTCTCAAATGTCGTATTCTACCCCAATGGGACATATGACTAGTACATCGGGTGTTGGAAAAGCACAGCGCGGAAAAGCATTCCATCATAAGGATACTGCGCAAATTATGGCTGCGGCAAATATGCCATATGTGTTCACTGGGTCCGAGGCATTCCCGCAAGACTTAGTGAAAAAAGGTGCAAAGGCACAGTGGTATGCGCAAAACGTTGGAACAGTTTACGGTAAAATCCTTATTACATGTCCGCTAAACTGGAAATCGGATGACCGGTTTGGTACGAAAATTGTCGAAGCTGCAGTAGATTCTTGCTTCTTCCCGCTCTATGAAGTGGAGCAAGGAGTTACCACGATTACCTACAATCCGGAAGATAAGAACAAACGCATTCCACTTTCTGATTGGTTAAAGTATATGGGAAAAACAAAACATCTGCTGAAAGATGAAAACAAACCAATTTTAGAAGAGTTTGAGGCTGAAGTTGAAAAGAGATGGCAGCGTCTAAAAGCTAAACACGAAAATCCAATGCTATAAAAAAGGAAAAGCGTAAGCGCCCTGGTCAGCGGCGTATGGCCTGGAGCGCTCCAACTGAGATAAGGGAAACACGAAGAGCCGGAGGTGATTCGATGTTGACTTATCGTAGGGCGGAGCGTGAAGGACACTAGCCGCTAGGGTGCTGGAGCTGGACAATTCTCAAAGTCGAAATTGTATAATTCCTTTATCTTAAAATAGAAAACGTAAAGCACTGCAAAGCTTGTGCCTTACGTTTTTTTATTTGCCTTTGAGAAAATGAGAAAAAATGATTTTGTCGGAAGAAAAGGAATTTTAATGTATTATGTAGAATATATCCAATAATTAACCAAGTTCGCGGGGTGTTTTACATTGAAAGAGCAGTTCAATCAGGAACATACTTTCCTTCCTATTCAAAATAAGGAGCAGACGAAGAAAACTGACATACAGGAGAGCGAACAGAAATACAGAAGGATCTTTGAAGATTCGATTGATGGTCTTCTTCTCTGGGATTATGAACATTATATTGTTGATATAAATACTGCTGGAGAAAAGATGATAGGACTTCCGAAGAGAATTTTAATTGGAAAATTGATATATGATCCCTATTCCGTCCTGGAAGGGAAGAAGCAAGAAATATTGGAGCACATTGATACCCTTCTTCATAATGGACAAGCCACATCGACAATGATATTTGAAAAGGAGGATGGCAAAAAACGGTACTTTGAATATTCTTCTAAACTGGATATTGTTGGTGGTGTGAATTTAACAGTATTTAAGGATATAACAGAAAAAGTGATGATGCAGGAACAATTGCGGAAATCAGATACATTAAATGTGATTGGTGAGCTTGCAGCGGGAATTGCCCATGAAATTCGAAATCCGATGACCGCATTGAAAGGATTTATTCAATTACTTGAAAGCAGCATAACAAGAGAGCATTCGATGTATTATCAAGTCATCACGTCTGAATTACAACGGATCGATTCGATTATTAACGAATTTTTAATCCTTGCCAAACCACAGGCGATTCGCTTTCAGGAAAAAGATATCAATCAAATTATGAAAGAGACTGTAGATTTGCTAAATGCACAGGCAGTTCTCTACAATGTTCAATTTATTACAGAATATGATGATGGACTTCCCCTTGTTTTTTGCGAACCAAATCAATTGAAAAAAGTCTTTATCAATTTAATAAAAAATGCCATAGAGGTTATGCCAGGCGGCGGGAATATAACCATTAGCTTGAAGAAAATGCAAAATCAATACATTCAGATAATAATCCAGGATGAAGGATTGGGGATTCCGGAAGATAAAATAAAAAAACTTGGTGAACCCTTTTATACAACAAAAGATCGAGGAACTGGACTAGGATTAATGGTAAGTTACAGAATTATTGATGAACACAAAGGAACGATACAAATTGAAAGCGAAGAAGGGAAAGGGACCATTTTTTATATAAATCTGCCAATTAACCTAGAGATGTTTGACGATAAGGTGGAATAAAGTTTAGAGGATAAAAAACAATTCCAGAATAAAGCAATTCGAAGGAGTTTCGAATTGCTTTATTCTATCTAGATAGATTCTCTAATATAGTAACTAAAACATGCCCTCCTTGGAAATTATTTATAAAATTGAGGTTTTCTATCTTCAAAAACCGGAATTTGCTTGCGGATGTCCTTGACAAGATCGACATCAATCTCTAAAGATAAAATTTCCTCATTTTCTTCGGCCTCTGCTACCACTTCCCCCCATGGATCAATCACCATCGAATGGCCGGCAAATCGATTATTTGGATCACTTCCAGAACGGTTGCATGCGATCACATAACACTGATTTTCAATCGCCCTGGCGATTAATAAAGAGCGCCAATGAGCCAAGCGCTGTAAAGGCCACTCAGCAACGACAAAGAGGGCCACAGCTCCCTCTGCAGTGTGGGCACGAATCCATTCAGGAAAACGAATATCATAACAAATGACACCTGCAAATAGTTGGTTCTCCAATTGGAATAAGCCTTTTTCTGTTCCAGCCTCTAAATAAAGATGTTCGTCCATTAGCTTAAAAAGGTGCAGCTTACTGTATTGTTGAACGGGCTGTCCATCTTTAGAAATAATGATCAGAGTGTTTTCTACCCCACGATTGACACGATTAGCAACTGAACCGCCAACAAGATGAACTTTGTGTCTGCTAGTCTCCTCTTGAAGGAATTTAATAGTTTGCTCGGCGTTTCGATCAGCTATCTCATCGAGACGTGTTAAGTCGTACCCAGTTGTCCAAAGTTCCGGAAGGACAATAATATCGGGATTTTCAGCCATTGCTTTTTCAATCAGCCTGGACGCCATTTGATAGTTCTTACTCGGATTACCAAAGGCAATATCCATTTGAATACAAGAAATTTTAAATTTCATACATTCCACCCCCATTTGAAATTTCGAAATTTTCCCTTTACAAGCTATTATAAAAGTTATATCATTTGTGTCTAGAATTTCAAGAAAAATATGAAAGATTATAAGCGGGTGAAAGCGATGAAACAATTTCCACCGTCAGAGCTTTTAAATAGTCTGCCAAAACAGTTTTTTGCCGGACTTGTTAAAAAGGCAGGGGAATATATAGCTGCAGGACACGATGTGATAAATTTAGGTCAAGGTAACCCTGATCAGCCTACACCATCACATATTGTTGCGAAACTGCAAGAAGCAGCAGCAAACCCACAGAATCACAAATATTCGCCCTTTCAAGGGCATGTTTATTTAAAACAGGCTGCAGCAGATTTTTATTTTAAAGAATACGGGGTAACGATTAATCCTGATAAGGAAGTAGCTATTTTATTTGGCGGTAAAGCAGGTCTTGTAGAAATTCCTCAGTGTTTATTAAATCCTGGCGACACAATCCTAGTTCCTGACCCAGGTTACCCTGATTATCTGTCCGGGGTTGCATTGGCAAAAGCGGCAATGGAGACAATGCCGTTAAGAGCAAAAAATAATTTTTTGCCCGATTACAATGAATTATCTGCAAAGATTCTTTCAAAAGCAAAGCTCATGTTTCTCAATTACCCGAATAATCCCACGGGAGCAACAGCTACTGCAGAGTTTTTTGATGAAACTGTCAAACTGGCAAGTAAGAACGATATTTGTGTAGTTCATGATTTTGCCTATGGTGCCATTGGGTTTGATGGGGAAAAACCATTAAGTTTCTTACAGGCAGAAGGGGCAAAAGAGGTTGGTATTGAAATTTATACGTTGTCCAAAACTTATAATATGGCTGGCTGGCGTGTCGGGTTTGCCGTTGGCAATGAGAGTGTGATTTCTGCGCTTGAATTAATCCAGGATCATTTATATGTAAGTTTATTTGGAGCCGTTCAGGAGGCAGCTGCTGAAGCACTAACGGGTCCACAGGAATGTGTAAAAGAATTAAATACGATGTACGAACGAAGACGAAATGTTTTAATAGATGGGCTCCGTGAGATTGGCTGGAATGTCACTGCTCCCAAAGGCTCCTTTTTTGCCTGGCTGCGGGTGCCGGCAGGATTTACATCGGAGGAGTTTGCCAAAATTCTGCTTGAAGAAGTACATATTATGGCCGCACCGGGGAATGGTTTTGGCGAATATGGCGAGGGCTATGTCCGTGTTGGTTTATTATCATCTGAAGAACGATTAGCAGAGGCCGTCAAAAGAATAAGTGGATTAGGAATTTTTTAAAACTGGCTGCAATTTTGTAAGTCAGTTTTTCTATTTATTAGTAGCAAAGAACTAAAAATATCCTAATAAATTTCATTAATAACAGGAGTTTTAACGGTTGCTTCTGATTTAGTATAAAACGACTATGAAATTATTCCTATATTATAACAAACAGAATTGTCGTTCCCTTTAAATCGGTGATTCTTGTCGTAAATCAAAGAAAGTTAGGATGAAATTTGTCGAAAAACAAAAGAAATAGAATGTTTTGTCTACTTTTGCGAAAGTATTTACTTTTAATGAAATTCTTGTAATAATTCATCAAGTAGTCTACTTTTTTAGCGATTACAGTATGTGTGTAATGAGTAGGAGGATAACATTGTACAAGTATAGTAATAGTCAATCTGAAATGATTGAGGAGATAAAGGTCAAACGAGAACTAATGATTAATAGCGCAAATAAACTGGGTTTTACGAGTGAAGAAACAATCAAATACAGCCAAGAACTGGACGAATTAATTAATAAGTACCATAGGACCGTTGGACAAGCTTCAAGAGCTAATGAAGAAGTTAAATTTGCTTTTAAACAAATGATTATGATTTGGCCCAAAGTTTTAGTTTAATGATGATGATGCAATATGACCACAAGGATGTTTTGAATCATTTTGCGGTTAAAAAATATCAATAATAAACACCATGAGCAAGAGCCCCATAATAAACGCATAAGTCGATACCCGCTCATTTCCATCTCCGTGGCTTTCGGGAATTAATTCTTTATAGATTATAAACAGCATCGCACCCGCGGCAAAAGATAGTCCGTATGGAACGAGATTCTGGACGAACGAAGTCAAAAAATATCCTAATAATGACGTAACAATTTCAATTGCTCCTGTCAAGGTTGCAATGATGAAGGCCTTCCATTTGCTAATACGTTGACTAAGTAAGTATAAGGCGACAAGAAGGCCTTCCGGTGCATTTTGTAAACCAATCGCTAATGCAATTAAATTGCCAGTGTCCCCTTCAGCAGAGCCGTAACTAACGCCAACAGATAAACCTTCGGGAATATTATGCAGAGTAATCGCCGAAATAATTAACAGTGCTTTTTCATCAAATTGAATTCCCTTCTGACTATGCTGCAGGTCAATATGGGGAATATTTTTTTCTAAAAGTGTCAGCACCCATACCCCTAAACAAACCCCGATAAACAGCGGCATATAACCCCCATATTTTAGGGCCTCTGGTATCAGTCCAATGGTAGAGGCTGCCATCATAATACCAGCGCTAAAAGCTAATAGAACATCCTTCCAGCGATGTGTAATAGAATGATGTATAAATAGAATGACTAATGCTCCTGCTCCGGTGGATAAGGCCGAAAGAACACTCCCTATAATAACTGCGTTCATTATATCCTACCTTCCTTAGCTAAAAAACCAAATTTTAAATATCAACAATTTTAGACATTAGCTGTGATTTTTATCATTGTTTATATCTCAATATTTCATATAGTTATATTAGTACTATTTTACTGAAAACTCACATCATGATTTAACTACATACTTTACCACAGCTATATTTAACTTCAACTACTATTGTTAATAAACACCACTTCTTTGAAATTGCATTACGTTTGATTACCTGTCCTATGATTCTTAATTTTAGTTTAAACCAGTAAGAAAAAAAATAAAACAATCATTGTTTGGTACTATGCTTGTGTTGCGATTCATATATCGTTAATAAAAGCATTTTTTATAACCAAAGGAAGCAATCGCTTTCAATATTCTTAGATTATATGGAGGAGGGAAAGTCCTACATGCACATTGTCGTATGTGTCAAACAAGTACCTGATACAAAAATCATTAAAATTAATCCCAAAACCAACACACTCGACCGCCGAAGTGCACCGGCCATTTTGAATCCCTACGATGCCCATGCTGTTCAAGAGGCCGTAAAAATCAGGGAAAAAACGGGTGGTACAATTTCGGTATTGTCAATGGGACCGCCGCAAGCAACGGCTGTTATTAAAAAAAGTGTTGAAATAGGTGCAGATAGAGGTTATTTAATTTCTGACCGTGCCTTCGCGGGGGCTGATACACTTGCGACCAGTTATGCACTTTCTAAAGCGCTGGAAAGAATCAGCAAGGATCTACCTGTCGACATGGTGATTTGCGGCAAGCACGCAATCGATGGTGATACAGGACAGGTTGGGCCAGGTATCGCAAGAAGAATGGATATTCCTCCTGTTACAAATGTAATTGAAGTAACCGAGGTCAATCAAAAGGAAAAAACCGTTCTAATTAAACGTAAATTAACTAGCGGCCATGAATTAATACAGTCGGAATTACCATGCTTATTGACTGTAGAAAAAGAAATAAATGATATTGAATATTCACCAATGCCCAATATGATTAAAGCTACAAGATATGAACCAATCATCTGGGCAGTTAGTGATCTTGAAAATGTGGAACGAACACAGCTTGGACTAAAAGGCTCACCAACTATTGTCGGAAAAATGTTTACACCACCAAGGCCGGAAGGCGGAAAAAGACTTGAAGGAACCGCAGACGAGCAAGTTCAGCAGCTTATGGAAGTCCTGATGGAGAAAAAAGATCTGTTAACATTGCAGTCTAAATAATTAAGATTATCTTTTCGGCAGGGAGGGGTTTACATGAATCTAGACGATTATCGTGGAGTCTGGGTATTCATTGAACAAAACGATGCAAAAATCGAAGGCGTATCATTAGAATTGCTAGGTGCCGGCAGAAAGCTGGCTGATAAATTACAAGTTCCCTTAGCGGGGTTTTTACTAGGCAGCGGGATTAAATCATTAGCCAATCAAGTAATATCTTACGGGGCTGATGAAGTGTATGTGGTTGACCATCCCGTCCTGAAAAATTACAGGACAGAATCCTATATGCAGGGTGTAATGCTGCTGGCTCAAAAATTTAAGCCTGAAATTATCCTTTATGGTGCAACACCAAATGGGAAGGACTTAGCCAGTGCTGTGGCAACTGACTTAAATACCGGTTTAACAGCTGATACAACGATGCTTGATGTTGATGTGAATAATAGATTACTAGAGGCAAGCCGTCCGGCATTTGGCGGAAATATCATGGCAACCATCCTTTGTAAGAAGCACCGTCCGCAAATGGCAACTGTGAGACCAAAAGTTATGAAGGCATTAGCACCCGAGCAAGGCAGACTTGGGAAGATCATTGAAGAGAAAATTGACTTATATGAAGAAGATATGCGCACTAAAGTGCTGCAAATTGTGAATGACGTAACAAAAAAGGTTAATTTGGCAGATGCTCATGTGATTGTCTGCGGCGGGAAGGGAATGGGAGACCTGCAAAACTTCCAGCTCATTCATGAGTTGGCAGAAACAATCGGAGCTAGTGTGGGCGGCACCCGTGATGTGGTAGAAGCAGGCTGGCTGCCACACGAGCAGCAGGTTGGTCAAACCGGTGAAACCGTCACACCGAAAATTTATTTTGCCATAGGTATATCGGGAGCCATCCAGCATGTCGTCGGCATGAAAAATTCCGAGTTCATTATCGCCATAAACAAAGACCCGAATGCGCCAATATTTGATGTTGCCACATATGGAATTGTAGGAGACGCAATGGAAATTATACCAAAACTAATCGAGCAATTTAAGCAGCTTAGGATTGAAAAAGGCGGTGAAATAAGCTATGCCTGAAAAATTTGACGTAATCGTAGTTGGGGCAGGCCCGGCAGGTACATCTTGTGCCCTCACATGTGCAAAAAGCGGGTTAAATGTTTTGCTTATTGAAAGAGGAGAATACCCAGGGGCAAAAAACGTAATGGGCGGAGTATTGTACCGTAAGCAAATGGAAGATTTGATTCCTGAATTTTGGAAGGAAGCCCCATTGGAAAGGCCTGTAGTTGAGCAGCGTTTTTGGATGATGGATAAAGAATCAGTAGTACAATTTGGCTATAAAGGTCTCGAATGGGCAGTAGAACCATATAATAATTTCACCGTCCTGCGTGCACAGTTTGACCAATGGTTTGCAAGTAAGGCAGTCGAAGCAGGTGCTCTCTTAATCAACGAAACGGTTGTGACCGAATGTATTGTCGAAAATGGAAAGGTAGTGGGTGTTCGAACGGACCGGCCAGATGGAGAAGTTTATGCAGATGTGGTTGTCCTTGCTGATGGGGTAAACTCGTTACTTTCTAAGCAGCTGGGCTTTCACAAAGAGTTTCGTCCGGATGAAGTAGCCTTAACAGTTATGGAAGTAATTAATCTGCCAAAAGAAAAAATCAATGACCGTTTTAACCTTGAGGATAACCACGGCTGTACAATTGAAATATTTGGAGATTCTACCAAGGGGAACCTCGGAACAGCCTTTCTTTATACAAATAAAGACAGCTTGAACATTGGGGTAGGCACAACCCTTTCAAGTATGATTAAAGCAAAATTAAAGCCGTATGAATTGCTCGATTACCTAAAAAATCACCCAATGGTCAAGCCATACATTACCGGTGGAGAATCGGCAGAGTATCTTGCGCATCTAATTCCTGAAGGCGGTTACCGCTCCGTACCAAAAGTCGCCGGAAATGGCGTACTTGTTGTCGGGGATGCGGCCCAGCTGGTGAATGCCATTCATCGTGAAGGTTCGAACATGGCAATGCACTCAGGATTATTGGCTGCCGAATCGATTTTGGAGGCAAAAAGCAGGGGCGGCTTTACGGAGGCAAACTTAAATATATATCGAGAGAAGCTATACGGCAGCTTTATCATGAAGGATTTAGAGAAATACAAAGATGCAGCACATACATTTGAGACGTATCCACAATATTTTAATGAGTATGTACCAATGATGAACAAGGCAATGAGTAAATTCTTCACAGTGGATGGGACACCAAAACGTGAAAAACAAAAACAAATCATGAAGAGTGTTACTGCAGAGAAAGGTACACTGCGAGTATTACAAGATATGTATCGTGCATGGAAGGCGGTGAAATAATGTCAACGAAGAATATCGAGGAAAAACAGTATCTCCTCAGGTTTAAATGTGATACGAAGTCCCATTTGACTGTTTTAGATCATGATGTTTGCATGACACAGTGTCCCGATAAAATTTGTACAGTATTTTGCCCTGCCGAGGTGTATAAGTGGGAAGGAACACGGATGCAGGTTGGCTACGAGGGCTGCCATGAATGCGGCAGCTGCCGAATTGGATGTCCATATCAGAACATTAAGTGGGAATATCCAAAGGGTGGACATGGGATTGTATTCCGGCTAGCATAATGATTTTTACTAATATTGTTTAGAATCAATATAATCCGGAAAGACCAGCTATTTTTTTAGCTGGTCTTTCTTTCGTTTTTTTAAATTTGTTTCCATCACTGGTAAGCCGGGTATGTATGGAATATATGCTAAACAAAAAAAGAAAATGGAGGTACTTATTCTATGAGTAAAAAAGTATTGGGTGTTTATAATTCAAGTGATGATGTAATCCATGCGATAGAGGAATTCAAAAACGAAGGATATTCTGAAAATGAATTATCTATTATTGCGAATACACGTGATATTCCTTCAGCCATTCAAAATGAAATAGGTGTAACGACCGAGGAGGTAAGCGGAACGGATTATAATCGAACATATGAACATAGAGGGTTCATTGAAAACCTGCTTTCCGTATTTGAAATTAATTCCAATATAAATGATGGCACAACCTCCTATTTTGACCATCTGGTTGGGTTGGGGTTTGATGAAGACGCTGCCCGCGAATACGAAAGGGATATTAATTCCGGTAAAATTTTGCTTCTATCCGATCGTGAAGCAGAGCAAACCTTAGGTGGTGGATTCACAGGTACCGCCTCGCCTGACCAAACAAAATTTGATGATAATTCGTTTAGTAGGGATAAGGAGCGGACCATGAAGCTTCGAGAGGAACAGTTGGATGTTGCTAAAGAACGTGTCCAGACTGGTGAAGTAGAGGTAAATAAAGAAGTGGTTGAAGAACAAAAAACAGTCCATGTTCCGGTAACGCATGAAGAGGTTTATGTGGAGAGACAAGAAGTGGGCGGTCGCACAGCAGATACCACAACTCCGATTGGGAGTGATGAAACGATCCATGTTCCAATTGTCGAGGAAAAAGTTGAAGTATCAAAAAAACCTGTTGTAACGGAGGAACTGGTAATAGGAAAAAGGCAGGTTACTGAAACCGAACAGGTTACCGATAATATCAAACGTGAGGAAGCAAAGGTGGAAACAGAAGGCGATGCCAAAGTCGATGAGTCAACTATTGGCCGTAACCATGAAGATCAATACCGAAAATAATGGGAAAATATAAAGGGCTGATATGAATGGTGTTTCGGTTTCATAAGTATAATGAAAAGTGTTGTTTGTCAATTGTGCAAACAGCACTTTTTTTGCCGCTGACCAGGGCGCTTACGCTTTTCTCACTATATGTAGGTTTATTCACAAATGAGGGTAAAAAGAAGGTGAAGCAGAAGGTAAGTATTTTGAGGGTTAGCTTATTTTCTCTAATAGGGCTGCAGAGGAAAGTTCGTCTTTTTTGCTTGATGCAGTTAAAGCTGAAGCAAGCGTGATGGCATGATCGATTAATTTCATATCTGCTGAGCAATAATATGGTCTTTTCCAATTAAAATTGCCTTCTTTATCTGCAGGATAAATAGTCACTTTCCAGTGATAATAAATTTTCGACTGTGGGAGTTGTACCCCTTCAACAGCAATGAGCCAGTGGGTGAAAGGTGAATCAGGAGAGTATGCTTCGGATTCCTGTAATGACAGCAGGTCATTTAATCCAATTGGAACGAATGCCTTTTGATAAAAATCATGATAATTTGGGGTTTTCATGTTTTAGCCCTCCCTTTATGGTTTAACTATATTATATGAAACTTTTAAAACTTTTTGAGTGATAAATGTTAAAATTTTTCAAAAAATTAAAGCGGTTTCATAAATTAGACAAAAAGAATGCATCCTGTAAACAATTGTGGATAAAAGTGATATCTGTCACTACATTAAATCAGAGTAGCTTTTATACTTGAAACAAAATAAAACGCTGAGGTGATGGATTATGAGTGACTGTATGAGTGCATTTGGGGGAATGCCCCAAGCTGAATTAAGCGAAGGACTTAAACAATTAAAAAGTGAACATCCTCCATTATTAGAACAATTAGAAGGATTATACGAATTAACTAAGCAAATTGATCAAGAAATAGCTGTAGATGAGAATTTTGGTGAATTAATAACAAAAGTAAAAGAATTTAAGGCATCTTTAGAGCCGCATTCAGAAAGAGAAGAGGGTGTTCTTTTTCCAATGATGGGGGTTTATATTGGAACAACCTCAGGACCGATTGCCGTGATGGAATATGAACATGACCAAGCAAAATCAAATATTGGTGCCTTTCTTGCTAAGGCAGAAGCTTTACCAACATCAACAGATGAGAAGAAACAATTAGCTGAATTAATTCAAAATGCTTACTTCATTTTAACAGAACATTTTTCCAAAGAGGAAAATGTATTATTCCCAATGGCTGAAAGAATGCTTACTAAGGAAGAAAAAGCGGAATTATTACAAAAAATCCAGGAAATAAAGTAAGGATGGGCCTATGCCCATCCTTCTTTATTTTGGTTGATTCCATTCCCAAATCTTTTGATCTGTTGGAAGGAGGAATGCGATTAAACCAAGTAATGGTAATACTCCAAGCCATGTGATCATTGACTGCAAACCAATCAGGTCCGCGATATAACCTAAGCCTACTGAACCAATTGCCCCCATACCAAATGCAAGGCCAACAGTTAAACCGGACATTGTGCCAATTTTCCCCGGAACTAATTCTTGAGCGTATACAACGGTGACGGAAAAACTAGTCATTAAGATAAAACCGGTTAGAATTAGAAAGAAAAATGCTACTGTTGATGGAACATAAGGAATGAGGATAGAAAAGGGCACGGTTGCTAACATGGAAAAGGAAATGATGTTTTTCTTTCCAAATCGGTCTGACAGCGGCCCGCCAAAGAAGGTACCCACAGCTCCGGAAACTAAAAATGCGAATAAGAAGATCTGAGATTCTTTAATCGTAAGGCTATATTCTTTAATCACATAAAAAGTATAAAAATTGGTAATACCGGAAGAATACCAAGTTCTCGCAAAGATTAACAATAGAATCAATGCCAAAGTATTTTTTACCTCTCTTGTTAAACCGTCCTTCTTGGTTACACCTGTACTCTTTTTCTTCGCCGTTACTGGTGAAGTTAGTAATCTTTGATTATACCAATTGGCGATATAAAGCAGTAAAATGACCGCAACTGCCGCGACAATTGTGAACCAGGATGCACCAATTTGGCCAAGCGGCACCAAAATCAGTGCTGTTATTACTGGAGCTAGTGCCTGACCCGTATTGCCTCCGACTTGATAAATGGATTGTGCCAGCCCTCGCCGGCTTCCTGCAGCCATATAGGCTACCCTAGAACCTTCGGGATGAAAAATCGCAGACCCAAGACCAATGAAAACGACAGATAGAACAATCATTAGAAAACTCGAAGCAAAACCCAGTCCAAGGATGCCGAATAATGTAAAGGTTAGCCCAATTGGCAGTGCATATGGCATAGGCTTTTTGTCAGTTATCATTCCGACTGCTGGCTGCATAATGGATGAAATCATATTTAAAGCGAATGCAATAATTCCAAGCTGTGTAAAGCTTAAACCCATTGATTTTTCCAAAATGGGGAACATAGCCGGAACAACAGCTTGAATGGAATCATTCAATAAATGGCACAGTCCAATGATAAAAAGAATTTTATACATAGGTGATTCGGAGGCCTTCTGCGCCTTTGCGGGTAATATTGCTTGTTGATTCATTTAATCCCTTCTTTATTGTTTATTGACAACATATTTTTCTATCCTATCATACTACCGAATAACAAAAATAAGAAATATTTATTTCTCATTTCGGAATATTTAAATTATAACGAAGCAATTGTAATATTAAAATAAAACGAGACCGTTATTGGTCTCGCTTTTCCTTACAGATTGGCAGCGTAATGGTGACGGTAGTTCCAAAATTTTCGGTGCTGTCGATTTGAATGCTTCCCCCGAATGAGTTTATAATTCGCTTACAAATAACAAGACCTAGACCTGTTCCCGTTTCTTTTGAAGTATAAAAAGGGCGAAATATTTTTTCTAACTCATCTTTTGGAATCCCTTTTCCATTATCGTGAATTTCCAGCTTACAAAAATCATTTTCATACATGTAAAGTCTTATATCCAATGTGCCGGCTTTATCAAATGATTCAAACGCATTTTTTGTAATATTTAAGATCACTTGTTTCATTTCATCCTTAACACACTTAACCATCACAGGTTCTTCCGGAAGCTGCCAGATACATGAAACATTGTGTGAATTAGCCTCTGACATGATCAGAGGTTTCAATTCTTGAAGTGTCCCGTTTATATTAATGTTATCCGTCAATTGTGCTGTCGGTTTTCCCAGAATTAAAAACTCACTAACGATTTCATTAATGCGTTTCAGTTCTGAATTAATAACATTAAAATAATAGCGATCCTCAGGGTCCGTGTATTTTTCACTCAGGAGCTGTATTAACCCTTTTACACCTGTTAACGGGTTGCGAATTTCATGTGCTGTACTTGCAGCTAATGTGCCTACTAATTCGAGCTTCTGCAGTTCATTTTGTTTTCTTTCTTGATGCGCATGCTTTCTTAATAAGAAATATTCGATAAGTAAGTAAAGGATATGTGTGATAACGAGGATAATAAACACTATTTTCCCTAGGTCTATACCAATTTCTTTATAACTCCGTTCGGCAATCTTTACTTTTATATTCCACGGTATTCTTTCCATTGGTGAAGTAACCCAATTAGTCTCGTTTGCCGTTTCATTGTAGGCTACATTCATTTCGAGAATTGGCTTTTTTCCTCCATTCACCACAATTAACTTGTTCTCGGGCGTAAGGACCTTCATCAGGTTCCTCATATAATCAATCCGTAAATCAGCAACCAGAATACCCTGTAATTCCTGATTTTCATCGAGCACAGGTGTAGCAAGGCCAATAATATTTTGGTTGTTTCTAAGAATTTCTACTTGATCTGCAATAATTGTATCCTTCGTTTTAATGACTTCTTGGATGAATGGGTGTTTGGCAAAATTGGCATCGTTTCGTAATGGAACAGAGCCAGTTAGCAAAGAGCCATTATGGTCAAGTAAGTAAAGGCCTCCATACCGAGGATCGTTTTGGTTTACCTGCATTAATAATGGTTCCATTTTTGCCGGAAAACCCAATTCATTTCTTGCAGAAAGTGACAGAATATCTAAGCTGGTTTTCGTTTCGCTAATGAATTGATCCCAGTTCTTTTGATAAATTGAGGCGACCCATAGAGCATCCTTTTTTCTTGCTATGTCATTTTCCTTTAAAATATGATAAAAATAGTATGAACCTAAAATTAAAACAGGTAGTACAACAATAAAAAAATAGATATAAAAATTGCCTTTACGAATTTTCATTAAGGTACCCCGATGTATTTTGATGTAAAATATCGTTATTATTATATCAGATGTTTCATGAATTTACCGAAATATTCCTGCTATCATAGAGGAAATTGACAGGAATTGAAAAGTTTTTTATAATTAATTTTGAAATCAAGATAAATTAAAGGTGTGGGTTCAGCAACACACTAAATCAAAAATCAAAAATCAAAAATCTAAAAGGATGAGTTTTTTATGGAAAATGATTCAGTAGCAAAATCCTTAAAGCTATTCATTGTCCTTTCACGAGCGTATAAGGCGATCAATGAACATGTAAATAAAGTCATTCAGGCAAATGGTTTAAATCCAACAGAATTTGCCGTGTTAGAGCTGCTCTACCATAAAGGTGACCAGCCGATGCAGCAAATCGGCGGGAAAATTCTGCTCGCCAGTGGCAGTATAACTTATGTGGTCGATAAACTAGAACAAAAAGGAATGTTGAGACGAATAGCCTGCCCTAAAGATCGGAGAGTCACATATGCACAAATTACCGATGAGGGGAAAAGGTTTATTCAGGACATTTTTCCTGAACATGCGAAGCAAATTGATACGCTCATGTCGAGTCTTGATGATTCAGAGAAAACGGAAGCAATTGAACTGCTGAAAAAGTTAGGTTTGCCTGCGGGTAAATTTTAATACGGCCAATGGTCGTATTTTTTTTATGAAGGAATTTTATGAAACAGTGTCGAAATAATATCGTTGGAATATTTGAAAGAGGGGGATTTTTTTATGAACTTTGAACAGTATACATATGTCCGTCCGAATCTAGAAGAAGTAACGACTAAATTTAACTTAGTGCTTGACCGATTTAAAGAGGCTCTTACTGTTGAAAAACAAAGTGAGGCTATGCATGGCATTAATCAACTAAGAAATGACCTTGGCACGATGTTTAATCTATGCTATATTCGTCATTCGATTGATACGAATGATGAATTTTATAAGCAAGAACAGGATTATATGGATGAAATACAGCCTGAGGTAGAAGGACTGGTAACCAAATATTATCAAGCACTTGTGGAGTCAAAATTCCGCAGCCAGCTTGAAGAAAAGTGGGGCATTCAGTTATTTGCCCTAGCTGAAGGACAGCTAAAGACATTTAAACCTGAAATTGTTCCATTATTGCAAAAGGAAAATCGTCTATCAACGGAATACACAAAGCTGCTTGCTTCAGCTAAAATTGATTTTGAAGGGGAAGAGAGGACCTTGGCCCAATTGGATCCCTTCACAGAATCGACAGACAGGAAAATGAGAAAGAAGGCGAGTGAAGCGAAATTTGGCTTTTTTGCAGAGCATGAGGCGGAACTCGACCGTATCTATGATGACCTTGTTAGAGTAAGAACGGAAATCGCTCAAACGCTGGGATATAAAAACTTTGTGGAACTTGGCTACTATCGAATGATGAGAACGGATTACAATTCCGAAATGGTAGCGAATTTCCGTGCGCAGGTTAAGGACTTTATCGTGCCAATTGCCACAAAATTAAAGATGCGCCAACAGGAAAGAATTGGACTCGACAAATTAAAATATTATGATGAAGGCTTCAATTTTCAGACTGGAAATGCAGTACCAAAAGGCTCGCCAGAATGGATTATCGAAAATGGCCAAAAAATGTATGAAGACCTTTCAGCAGAAACAGGGTCGTTTTTCCGTTATATGCAGGATAACAAACTGATGGATCTGGTAGCCAAAAAAGGAAAAGCAGGCGGCGGTTATTGTACATTTATTGAAAATTACAAAGCACCATTTATTTTTTCCAATTTTAACGGAACTTCAGGGGATATTGATGTCTTAACACATGAAGCGGGTCATGCGTTCCAAGTATATTCCAGCCGTGACTTTGAGGTTCCGGAATATAATTGGCCGACCTATGAGGCATGTGAAATTCACTCTATGAGTATGGAATTCTTTACATGGCCGTGGATGGATTTGTTCTTTAAAGAAGATACAGACAAATATAAATTTTCACATTTAAGTGATGCATTATTGTTCTTACCATATGGGGTTTCAGTTGATGAATTTCAGCACTGGGTTTATGAGAATCCGACAGCTACACCAAAAGAGCGTAAGCTAAAGTGGCGTGAGATAGAGAAGAAATATTTGCCGCATAAGGATTATGACGGCAACGAATATCTAGAAAGCGGCGGCTTCTGGCAGCGCCAAGGTCACATTTTTAATTCGCCGTTTTATTATATTGATTATACACTTGCACAGATTTGTGCCTTCCAATTCTGGAAGCGCTCTAGAGAGGACCAGGAAAAGGCTTGGGCAGATTATGTGAACCTGTGTAAGCTTGGGGGCAGCATGTCATTCACAAAGCTTGTCGCGGCAGCCAACCTGATTTCACCATTTGAGGATGGGTGTGTTGAATCAGTGGTCGCTGTGATTGAGAACTGGTTGAACTCTGTGGATGATCAAAAACTATAAGCTAAAAAGCGAAACCACTTTTATCAGTGGCTTCGCTTTTTTAATTAGTTTACAGTTATGCCTTCGGAGATAACTTTTAACTCGCCATTTTCAACAATTGCTGCTAATTTTTTTGAATCTGGCACTTCTAAAATAAAGTCGGCAATTTTATCTTCCAGTTGTTCCTGAATGACTCTGCGGAGCGGGCGAGCTCCAAAAGCAGGGTGGTAGCCAAGTTCAGCTAATGTTTCTTTTGATTCCTGTGAAATGGATAATTCGATATTTTGCTCTTTTAAGGTTTCTTGTAATTCAATTACCATTAAATCAACAATCGTTAAGATATGTTCTTGATCTAATGAGTTAAATTCAATAATACTATCAAAACGATTCAAAAATTCAGGCTTAAAGAAGCTGCCAAGCGAGTCAAGGATACTTGCTTCTTCTACTGCTTCTGTTGTGCCAAACCCAACGTGGATGTTTTTGTGGCCGACGCCAGCATTACTGGTCATAATAATGACCGTATCCTTAAAGCTGACAATTCTTCCTTGGCTGTCAGTAAGGCGGCCATCTTCAAGAATTTGCAGGAACATGTGCTGTACGTCAGGATGTGCTTTTTCAATTTCATCTAAAAGAATAATGCTATACGGGTTTCTGCGGACTTTTTCTGTCAACTGTCCTGCCTCGTCATGGCCCACATAGCCTGGAGGTGAACCGATTAGTTTAGAAACGCTGTGTTTCTCCATATATTCACTCATATCGAGACGTATCATGGAATCCTTGGACCCAAATAATTCTTCTGCAAGGGTCTTGGTAAGCTCCGTTTTACCGACACCTGTTGGACCGACAAACAGGAAGGAGCCAATTGGACGGTTTTTTGATTTTAAACCGGCCCGGCTGCGTCTAATCGCCTTTGCTACTTTTCTTACAGCTTTTTCCTGACCGATGACCTTCTGACTTAAATTATCTTCTAATACTTTCATTTTCAGCTGTTCATCCTGCTGCAGCTTTCCGACGGGGATACCCGTTTTTTGTTCAATAATTTCTTGAATATGAGAAACAGTAACAACAGGCCTTTCATCACGTATATCCTTATTTAATAACTTTTCCAATTTTGCCTCTTCATCTCTAAGACTGGCTGCTTTTTCATACAGTTCATGTTTGAGGGCCTCGTTCTTTTCAGCTGCTATCTCTTTTAGACGGGTTTCCATTTGTTCATTAC
This sequence comes from Neobacillus sp. 19, assembly GCF_049463095.1. NCBI lineage: Bacteria > Bacillati > Bacillota > Bacilli > Caryophanales > Bacillaceae > Neobacillus > Neobacillus sp. 19. Next base: position 73,713 of record NZ_JBMPZU010000035.1, read on the forward strand.
TTTTATAATCAGTAGAAAGATTTAATTTAGACCCGGCCTCATCAAGCAAGTCGATGGCTTTGTCAGGTAAGAAGCGGTCTTGAATATAGCGCTGTGATAATTGAACACAGGCAAGAATGGCTTCATCTGAATAAGTGACTTCATGGTAATCCTCATACTTCTTTTGAAGTCCTACTAAAATTTCAATTGCCGCCTCTTTCGTCGGTTCCAGTACATTCACCGGCTGGAAGCGTCGTTCAAGAGCGGAATCCTTTTCGATTTGCCGGTATTCCTTTAATGTTGTTGCACCAACTACTTGTAATTCTCCTCGTGCAAGGGCTGGTTTTAAAATGTTCCCCGCATCCATGGAGCCTTCTGCAGAACCTGCACCAACAAGCAAATGAATTTCATCGATAAACAGAATGATATTTTTTCGTTCCTGCAATTCTGAAATTAATTCTTTCATCCGTTCCTCAAATTGACCACGGATACCGGTATTGGCAACAAGAGAAGCGACATCAAGCAAATAGACCTCTTTATTGCGCAATTTACCTGGGACATCCCCATTAGCGATTTTTATCGCAAGACCTTCAGCAATGGCCGTTTTACCAACTCCTGGTTCACCAATTAAAACAGGATTGTTTTTATTCCTTCTGTTGAGGATTTCAATCACCCGTTTTATTTCCTGATCTCGTCCGATAACAGGATCAATTAAACCTGCCTTTGCCATGATGTTTAAATTTCGTCCAAATTGATCAATAAAGCCGCCTTGTGCCGCTTTTCTCTCACTATGGGGGGTTTGCTGTTCACCCATATTTGGACCCTGTGAATAACCATTTGACATAAAAAGATGGTCAAACGGGAAGTTCGAAAATGAGTTCATATGTTGACCATAGTTTGTACCTAGGGCTTGTTTTTCTATTTTGTAACATGCATGACAGAGTTTCATCTCTTGACGCTGCCCGTTAATATTCATACTTAATTGCACATTTGCATGGTTTTGATTACATCGTTGACATAGCATGTAAAATAACCTCCTTGTTATTCTGCTTTCATCAATTTGACTTTGACTATATTTGACCTTATGACCATAGTATACTCTGACCTTTTTTGACTTTCAAGATATTTGTCTATAGCAATGGTTACCATTTTGGGAAAAAAGCTCGTCTTTGTTTGTCCCTTTGGTCATATATTGATGGTAAGGGGGAGATGATGTGAAAAAGAATTGGAATCAAGCCTTTCAAATTGCGGCAGTTTATGTAGGAACTGTTGTCGGAGCAGGATTCGCCACTGGAAAGGAAATCGTAGAATTTTTTTCACGGTTTGGTTTCTTTGGCTTTATTAGTATATTAATGAGTGGTTATCTTTTTGTCATGATTGGTTCGAAGTTAATGCGTATGGCTGCGCAAATCGAGGCGAAATCCTATCAAGAATTTAATGAGCACCTCTTTGGAAAATGGGCGGGAAGCATCATAAATGTTTTCATGCTTTTCATGCTTCTCGGTGTAAGTGCCGTCATGCTGGCCGGGGCTGGGGCAGTTTTTGAGGAACAGCTTGGCCTGCCCAAAAATCTTGGCGTATTTCTGACCATTTTCCTTTCCTATCTAGTTATGCTAGTTGGTACGAAAGGACTTTTTGCGGTTAATACCTTTGTTGTTCCTTTAATGATTACCTTTAGTTTAATCCTGATGTTTTTGTCACTTAGAATGCCGAATTTTTTAGATCGGTTTTTGTTTATTCCCCATGCTGGTGACGGGTGGAAGAGTGTGATTGCCCCGTTTTCATATGCTGCTTTAAATTTGGGTTTGGCCCAGGCAGTTTTAGTTCCGGTTGCCACCGAAGTTAAGGATGACTGGACAATTAAATGGGGAGGGATTATAGGGGGCCTTGCGTTAACGCTGATTTTAATTGGCAGCCATTTTACCCTGATTATGCTGCCAAATCTGGAATTGTATGATATCCCAATGGCCATTATTATGAAAAACTTAGCACCGTTTTTTTACTGGATTTTTGTACTTGTTATTTATGGGGAGATTTTCACTTCTGTGATCGGAAATGTCTTCGGGCTCGACAGACAGCTGCAGCAATATATGCCGGTTCCAACGTTTGCATCTGTTACGGTCATTTTTGCCGTTTCCTATCTGATTAGTTTGGTGAATTATAGCACGCTGCTTTCTTATTTATACCCTTTGTTCGGCTATATTTGTATGAGCTTTTTTGTTTTATTATGGATGAAACCATTTACCCCAAATATGAAGAATTAATAAAGCAGCTGTCAAAAGTGGCAGCTGCTATTTCTATTTGAAAGGCATAATAATAAATATCATGATATCGAAAATGATATGCGAAACAATCACAAGCGGCATACTTTTTCTCCAATAATACAGTAACCCCCAGATGAGTCCGGAAATAAGGGCTGCGAAAACGAGTAAAAATGAGTCAGAATATAGATGAACCGATGCGTAAAGTAATGCTGCGATTAAAATACCCCAAATAGGACGAAGGTGTGTTACTAATTTTTTTTGGATGAAACCCCGCCAGAACAGTTCTTCCCCTGGAGCAGCAACTAAAATGAGGGCAATATATTGCCAAAATACCTTTGGCGCATACGAGCGGTATAATTTTCTTATCGGCTGCTCAAATGGGAGATGAAGTATTTGGATGACTTGATATCCTAACCAAAATATAAAATAGAGCAATAATCCAGAAAGAACACCGAGGAAAATATATTGGATAAAGGACGCCTCATCATCGACATCTCCTTGGTACGTGGCAAACGCAATTAACACAAGCACAGATCCGGAAAAGATATACCAAAATATGGTTTTATCGTGAAATGAAAAAAATATAAGTGCATGCGCTAAAATCACACCTGCTATTAGGCGTATGGTTAGAATCTTTTGTTTCATGATGTCTTGCCCCTTTTTAAATCAATAAAATATACTTTAACAAAAAATTTGTCGAAAAGGAAATGATTACATTAAACATTTTAACCAATTCTCCTAATAAGAACCTAAAAAGAAGAAAAAATAAACGGGAAGGGAGTGAAAATGATGAGCAAATCGAGGAGTCAACAAGAGCGGGAATGGACGGTCAGGAAGCAGGATCAAAATCCCCATGGCAAAGTCAAATCTTTAAAGCAGTTATCAAAAGAAACGGAACAGGGCAAATAAACTAGCAATGAAAGAAAAGGCAGTAAAAGTCTGCCTTTTCTTCTAAACTATTACATTAATAAGCGCTTTCTTTTACGACTTTATAGTTTTTATGGTTGACAACTGTCCGTTGATCTAATTCTAAATCACGGTAATTGTCCATATATGTTAGGTCGACTATTACAGAATTTTCATTTACCTTTTCAACAATCCCTTGTAAGCCACCACGGAATTCTATGATATTTCCTACTTCTGCTTTTTTCATTCAGTCTCTCTCTCCTTTGCCTTAAAAACTATTAATAAAATCCAGTTAAATAACAGTTTGCACTACTTTTCTAAATTCGTAAAGGATTTTGTATGACAATTTGGTTAATTATTACTTATTATTTTATTATATGCTTGAATGGAGAGTTAAAGAAGGGAAAACGCTTACAATAATAGAATAGAAGGAAAATGGAAAGTTGGCTTATAGATTTGCGGATAAGGTAAAATAGAGGATGGAATAGGGGGTGTGATAAATGCAGGAAGAAATGGTTAACGACATATTAAATCGATTAATGACAGGAGAACTTTCGGAATACTATGTAAAAAAGGAAGATTTTATGGATTTTCGGAAGGTGTTAGTAAAAAGAAATGATTTCAAACATTTCCGTGGAATCGGCGGACGTGGAGGAGATGTGTTATATCAATATCTTAAAGAACCAAGAAGTTAAGGGGATGGGATGATGGCCTTACTAGAAAAAATTGCCCAAATCAAGCAGGAAATCGGTAAAGTAATTGTCGGAAAAGACATAGAAGTGGAATTAATGACAATCTCATTATTATTTAATGGCCATATTTTGCTTGAAAGTGTTCCTGGTACAGGAAAAACGATGCTGGCGAAAAGCTTTGCGGCCGCAATTGGCGGGGCATTTTCCCGCATCCAGTTTACTCCGGATGTGCTTCCAAGCGATGTCACTGGGATTCAGTTTTTTAATCCAAAGATACAAGAGTTTGAGCTGCGGCCTGGCCCGATTATGGCAAACATTGTTTTAGCTGATGAAATTAATCGCGCTACACCGAGAACACAGTCAAGTTTATTGGAGGTGATGGAGGAAAGACAAGTTACAATTGATGGTGTGACCGTACCATTGGAAGAACCGTTTATGGTCATTGCTACACAAAATCCGGTAGAATCGCAGCAGGGAACCTTTGCATTGCCGGTGGCGCAAATGGATCGGTTTTTTATTAAAATTAAGGTCGGATATCCCGAATATGAGGATGAAAAGAGAATTATGCAAATTCACCGTGGAAACAAAAAAATGCAAACCATTACCCAGGTGTTTACCATCACAGAAATTGAACAATTTAAAGCATCCATGGGTGAAATCCATATTTCTACAGATATAGAAGACTATCTTTTAAGCATTATTAGGAAAACGCGTGAACATCATCATATTGAACTAGGGGTCAGTCCGAGGGGAACACTAGCTTTAATGAGAGCGGCACAAGGAAAAGCCTTTTTGAATGACCGTACATATGTTACCCCAAATGATGTAAAAGCAGTTGCCCCGTACGTTCTGGGTCATAGAATATTTCTTTCGATTGAAGGGTCACTTACAAACTCACCAGAACTTATTATCAATGAAATCCTCGATTCTATTTCCGTCCCAGTCGAAGCCGGTGCAAATGGATGACTTGGAAGAGGTATGGGGTTGAAGATCGAAAAATCCAGGCGATCAGCGGTTTTGCCATTATACTTATTATTGTAAGTCTCTATATGGGGTCCAAATTAGTATTGTTCTTGGCAGTATTTTTTCTATCTGCAACATTTTGTAATCAACTTTACTTGAAAAAAGCAGGAGAACAGCTTTATTTTGAAAACAGATATGAACGAAATCGCTTCTTTATTGATGATGAAGGTCAGTGGGTATTAGCGTTTCGAAACGAAGGATTGCCAATTTTAAAGGCGGAGTTACGCGTTTACTTTGATCACTTTGTCGCTCCTAAGGATGTGAACTTAGAGCCCAGTCTTTCCATGTTTGATCTTTCTATTCCGTTTTCTGTTTACACGAAGCAAGCAAAACAAATCATTATTCCTTTTTCGGCGAAATGGAGGGGGATTGCCAAAATACGCAAACTCGAAATTCATGTTCCCAGTATTCTGGGTTTTGGGGAAACAGTCTTAGAATCAACCCATTATTTAAAACAACATGCAGTAGTTTATCCTGAACCATTGCCTGTAAAAGGCCTAAAGGAGCAAATGACGATCCTTCAGGGTGTAAATGTTGTTCCTCATTCTGTTTATGAGGACCGGCTTGGACCACTTGGGACAAGAGACTATACCTCGTCGGACAGTTTTAACCGAATCCATTGGAAGGCAAGTGCAAGAAAGCAAACGTTGCAAACGAAAATATATGAAAATATTTCTGAAAAGGGTTGGAATATCGCGTTAAATGTTTCCGATGGACATTCCATTACAGGTCATCTAGAAATGCTTATTAGCAGTCTGACAGATATAGCTTATTTCGCTTTCAAACAGCAAATTCCTTACTCATTATGTATAAATGTACGAACAGCCGGGAATACTCCCTTCCTTTATGTTCCAAAAGGGGAGGGAAAAGAGCATCTACAAAAAGTGTTAGAAACCCTTTCATCTGTCAGTACTCAAAATTCAAGTGTCCCCTATGATTATATGCTTTCCTTTTATCACCGGCATTTGGCTCCACTGCCATTTTTCATTCATACGGGCATAAGGACAATTGAAACTGATCGAATGCTTCAATATATGGCAATCAAGGGTACTGCGATATATGAAATAAAAATGGATCAAGGGCAGGGATTTTTCAGTAAATTAGAAGTCCTTCCAGAAAGAAGGGCTGGATTATGATCAACCGTCTAGCCCTTGTAACCTATCATTTTTTATTAGAATTAATTGCCGGTCTTCTTATTCTATTCTTTTTCTATATCAGCAAGAAAGAGCTGCCGCCTATTTTCATACTAGCTGCAATATGTATCGTGGGCATTCTTCTTTTTACTGTCCTTCTTACAAAATTTCATGAAAAGGGTAAATGGCTTTATTTAGTCATCCTATTTCCTTTACTGATACTGATTGGACAAGAGGCAGGATTGTCACTGTTTATGGCTATATGCCTTGGATTGATTGTTTTTTGGCGGGGAATTTACCTGTTTGAAGAGCCATTAAGGGAATCCGAATCCTCAATATTGCTCGTTTCATTCATAATTAGCATGATTGCGATTATTTATGCAGCCATGAGCAGGTATCCCTTTCAGGGAGCAATTATTTATTTAGTCATCGGGCAGCTATCCCTTATCCTGATGGGCGGTTTTTTTAGAAAATGGAATTCGATGCAGGATGATAGATCAAAGTTCGCTGTTTACTTCTTAAAAATATTTGCCGTTGTTTCTGTGATAGGTGCAGCACTAACTTTTTTATTAAATTATATTCAATTCGTATTCTTTTGGATCTTACAATTAGTTGTAACGCTTTTTACATTTATTGCCGCACCCCTATTTGGCATCCTCGAATATCTTTTTAGTCTGAAAGGAAACGAGGAACGAAAAACAAACATTAGTAGCGGCAGCGGTTTGCTGGATGAAGATGGGAAGTATCAGGAGCCATCCTATGACCTAACAGAAAAAAGCTTGTACATCCTGTTGACCCTGGGGACAATTTCTTTAATCATTTATCTCTTTTATAAAAAGAAAATAAAGAATCAGACATATAGCAATGATTCAGCGTCCATTTTTTCTGTTTCCGAGCGTGTGTTTGGAGCGATGAATGTATCCAAATTTCATCAGAAAATCAAACCCCCGAATGATTTAATCAGACGGGAAATATTTGAATTAGAAAAATTTGCGCACAAACTTAACTTAGGTCGTCTTAGCTTTGAAACTCTGGAGGAATGGTGGCAGCGTGTCGGTCTATCAGGTTCACGAGCATCAATCGAAATCTATGAGAAAGTGCGTTATGGTGCTGCTCTCGTATCTGAAGAAGAACAAATTCTATTAAGAACGGAAATGGGGCACCTCAAGCAGCAATTAAAAGTCATTCATAATCGCCAAGAAGAAATATAATGCAAAGGTCACTGATTATAGGTGACCTTTCTAAGAATCCAACCTGGCGGCTTATCATAATCTGGAATGGGGGGATAGTATGGAAAAATATATTTTATCTTTAGACCAAGGAACAGCAAGCTCAAGAGCCATTATTTTCAATAAAAGCGGGGGAATCGTCCATACCGCCCAAAAGGAATTTACACAATATTTTCCCAAGCCGGGCTGGGTCGAGCATAATGCCAATGAAATTTGGGGTTCGATCCTGTCAGTTATTGCCGGAGTGTTATCCGTATCGGGTATTAAACCAGAACAAATCGCAGGCATTGGTATTACCAATCAACGGGAAACAGCTGTTGTTTGGGATAAAGAAACAGGTGAGCCGATCTACAATGCAATTGTTTGGCAATCGAGACAGACAAGCGAAATTTGTGACGAGTTGAAAGAAAAGGGCTTAAATGATCTTTTTCGCAAAAAGACAGGCTTACTCATTGATGCCTATTTCTCCGGAACAAAAGTAAAATGGATCTTGGACAATGTAGAAGGAGCTCGTGAAAAAGCAGAAGCAGGAAAATTGCTGTTTGGAACAATTGATACGTGGTTAATTTGGAAACTTTCCGGCGGACGAGCGCATGTTACTGATTATTCAAATGCTTCCCGCACACTGATGTTTAATATTCATGAACTTAATTGGGATAATGAGTTACTGGACATTTTGGAAGTTCCCAAATCCATGCTTCCGGAGGTTCGCCAGTCATCTGAAGTGTATGCTAAAACGATAGATTATCACTTCTTCGGTAAAGAAATACCGATTGCAGGAGTTGCAGGGGACCAACAGGCAGCATTATTTGGTCAGGCATGCTTTGAAAAAGGCATGGCTAAAAATACGTATGGTACCGGCTGTTTTATGCTTATGAATACAGGAGAAAAAGCAGTTCAATCTGAGCATGGGCTATTAACAACTATTGCATGGGGATTAAATGGTAAGGTAGAATATGCGCTCGAAGGTAGTATTTTTGTTGCGGGATCCGCAGTTCAATGGCTTCGGGACGGTTTAAGGTTAATTCAAGATGCCCCACATAGCGAAAGATTGGCTGAACAGGTAGAATCGACAGAAGGCGTATATGTCGTCCCCGCATTTGTTGGACTAGGTACACCATACTGGGATAGTGATGTCCGTGGAGCGGTTTTCGGTATAACACGTGGAACTTCGAAAGAACATTTTGTCCGTGCTACACTTGAATCGCTTGCGTATCAAACAAAAGATGTCTTATCAGCAATGGAAGGAGATTCCGGTATTGAACTTAAAACACTTCGCGTTGATGGCGGTGCTGTGAAAAATAATTTCTTAATGGATTTTCAAAGTGATATTCTTAATGTTCCAGTTGAAAGGCCAACTATCAATGAAACGACGGCTCTTGGTGCAGCCTATTTAGCCGGTTTGGCAGTTGGTTTCTGGGGTAACCAAGAAGAAATTTCAAAACAATGGGCAATTGACAGACAATTCCCCCCAATGATGACGGAAGAAAAACGAATTACTTTATATGCTGGCTGGAAAAAAGCTGTTAAGGCGGCAATGGCTTTCAAATAATAAATTTGGAGAGACCACAAAAACATTACCTTAAAATTCGGTAGTGTCTTTTGTGGTCTTTTCTTATTTCCCTTTAATTACTTTAAGCATATTAAATAATGAATGCTTCATAACCGGGAGGACAATCTAATGAAATTTTCTAATTTAAACCGCTTGGAGATTGTAAATAAACTTAAAAGCGGACAATATGATGTTTTGGTTATTGGCGGAGGTATTACTGGTGCCGGAATTGCTCTTGATGCATCGGTTAGAAGAATGGATACTGCACTGGTTGAAATGCAGGACTTTGCAGCAGGAACATCAAGCCGATCAACGAAACTAGTCCATGGAGGCCTCCGATACTTAAAACAATTTGAAGTAAGAATGGTAGCAGAAGTAGGGAAAGAACGCGCCATCGTGTATGAAAATGGTCCACATGTAACTACACCGGAATGGATGCTGCTCCCATTGCATAAAGGGGGAACCTTTGGCAAATTCAGTACATCGATTGGCTTACGAGTTTATGACTTTTTGGCAGGAGTGAAAAAATCAGAACGCAGAAGAATGTTATCGATCGATGAAACATTAGCTAAGGAACCGTTGATTAAGAAATCCGGATTGAAAGGCGGAGGCTACTATGTTGAATATCGGACAGATGATGCCCGGCTGACAATTGAAGTAATGAAGGCAGCAGTTGAAAAGGGAGCCGTAGCCTGTAATTATACAAAGGTCAGCAAACTGATTTACCATGAGGGTAAAGTTGTTGGTGTGTTTGTAGAAGACCAGCTGACCGGGGAAAAATACGAAGTACATGCGAAAAAAATTGTCAATGCAGCTGGACCGTGGGTTGATTCAATCCGTGAGATGGATCAATCTAAAAAAGGGAAAACATTGCAGCTTTCAAAAGGGGTCCATCTTGTTATTGACCAGTCACGGTTCCCGTTAAAACAAGCTGTCTATTTTGATACACCGGATGGGCGGATGGTCTTTGCCATCCCGCGTGAAGGAAAAGCATATGTCGGTACAACAGATACATTTTATGATCAGGACGCGGTTAATCCATATATGACAGTTAGTGACCGCAGATACATTCTTAATGCAATTAATTACATGTTCCCTGAGGTGAACATCAGGGAAAAGGATATCGAATCCAGTTGGGCTGGAGTAAGACCACTTATCTACGAAGAAGGGAAGGATCCATCTGAAATTTCGCGAAAAGATGAAATCTGGGAGTCCCAATCTGGTTTAATTACGATTGCCGGCGGTAAATTAACTGGTTATCGGAAAATGGCTGAAACAATTGTGGATTTACTGGCTGCTAAATTTAGGAGTGAAGAAGGAAAGGAATATCCAGCTTGTATGACAATGAAGCTGCCGATTTCAGGCGGTGATGTCGGTGGAGCAATAAACTTCCCTGCCTTTGCAGCTGGAAAAATCGATAAGGGAATAGCCGCCAATCTAACCAAAGAAGAAGCGCTTCAATTAACAAAAATCTACGGTTCAAACGTTGATTTAGTTTTCCAGCTGTTAAAGAGGCACGAAGCTGACGCGGTTAAATATGGATTGCCATTATCATTATTTGCTAAACTGGTTTATGGGATAGAAAAAGAGATGGTAGCGACCCCAATGGATTTCTTCATCCGAAGGACCGGTGCCCTTATGTTTAATATTGATTTAGTTGAAAAATGGAAGAAACAAGTGATTGACTACATGAATGATCAATTACATTGGTCGAGAAAAGAAAAACAAAACTATTCATTTATGTTGGAAAACGCTTTAAACTTATCCGTCATTCCTATTGATGAATAAAGTTTTTGACAGTTTTGTGAACAATGTCGTAATAAATCGTTTTTAGTTGTTAGAAAAAGATGAAAATGCTATTCTAGCTTTTGTATATAAAAAACCCAAATTTAAGAAAGAACGAATCCATACATGATTGTTCGTTTTTGGGAAAAAATATACTGAAAAGAATGGATGTTTATTCTTTAGTCTAATGTCGATTTAGTTGACTAAATGGCGAGAAATGTTTATTTTTAATAAAGCAAGTTTAATTTTTATCATATTTTAAAGGAGTTTGATTTAGCATGGCAGAGAAACAATTTAAAGTAATCGCAGAAACAGGAATTCATGCAAGACCGGCAACTTTATTAGTCCAAACAGCAAGCAGATTTGATTCTGAAATTAATTTAGAATATAAAGGTAAAACAGTAAATTTAAAATCTATTATGGGAGTTATGTCACTTGGTGTCGGTCAAGGTGCTGATATTAAAATTTCAGCTGAAGGCAGTGATGCTGCCGACGCCCTTAATGCACTTGAAGAAACAATGAAAAAAGAAGGTTTGGCATAAAAATGACTTTTTTAAAGGGAATTGCTGCTTCAAACGGTATTGCAATCGCGAAGGCATACCGTCTTGTAGAACCAGATTTATCATTTGAAAAGAGAACGATTGAGGATGCCACTAAAGAAGTAGAACGTTTCCGTAAAGCAATGGAAAAATCTAAATCAGAGCTTGAAGCTATTCGTGACAAGGCTAAGATAGAGCTTGGAGCTGATAAAGCAGCGATTTTCGAAGCACATCTTCTTGTTCTAAGTGACCCTGAACTAAATGCACCGATTGAAGATAAAATTCAATCTGAAAAAGTGAATGCTGAGTCGGCATTGAAAGAAACTGCAGATATGTTCATTATGATGTTTGAACAAATGGATAACGAATATATGAAAGAACGGGCTGCAGATATTCGAGATGTCACAAAGCGTGTCCTCTCTCATTTGGTGGGTGTTCAATTGCCAAACCCAAGCATGATTGCTGAAGAGGTGATCATTGTTGCTGAGGATTTAACTCCTTCAGATACTGCACAGTTGAACCGTAATTTTGTTAAAGGATTTACGACAAATATTGGCGGGCGTACCTCACATTCAGCGATTATGGCTCGTTCAATGGAAATTCCTGCTGTTGTTGGAACAAAGACGGCGACAGAAGAAATTTCGAATGGTGACCTTGTTGTAGTTGACGGTTTAAGTGGGGAAGTACATATAAACCCAACTCCTGAACTTGTTGAACAATATCGTAAAATTCATGAAGACTATGAAGTTCAAAAAGCGGAATGGGCAAAACTCGTGAATGAACCGACAATGACAAATGATGGACACAGAATAGAACTAGCTGCCAATATCGGTACTCCCAATGATTTAAAAGGAGTAATTGAGAATGGCGGTGAGGGTGTAGGTTTATATCGAACTGAGTTTCTTTATATGGGAAGAGATCAGCTTCCTACAGAGGATGAGCAGTTCGAATCATATAAAGCCGTACTAGAAGGAATGGCAGGAAAGCCTGTTGTCGTTCGTACCTTGGATATTGGCGGCGATAAAGAACTGCCATATTTGGATTTACCGAAAGAAATGAACCCTTTCTTAGGCTTCCGCGCTATTCGTTTATGTTTAGAAGAACAAGGCATTTTTCGTACCCAGCTTCGGGCATTGCTTCGCGCAAGCAGCTATGGGAATTTAAAAATTATGTTCCCAATGATTGCAACACTGGACGAGTTCCGTTCTGCAAAAGCGATCCTTGAAGAAGAAAAGCAAAAACTTCTTACAGAAGGTCAAACGGTAGCCGATCATATTGAACTTGGAATCATGGTGGAGATTCCGTCTACGGCCGTTTTAGCTGATCAATTTGCTAAAGAAGTAGATTTCTTCAGTATTGGAACAAATGATTTGATTCAATATACGATGGCTGCTGACCGGATGAACCAGCGTGTAGCCTATCTGTATCAACCATATAGCCCTTCAATTTTAAGGCTTGTAAAAATGGTTATTGATGCGGCACATGCAGAAGGTAAATGGGCAGGTATGTGCGGGGAAATGGCCGGGGATGAAACAGCTATTCCAGTCCTTTTGGGTCTTGGTCTTGATGAATTCTCGATGAGTGCGACTTCTATTTTAAAAGCTCGTTCACAAATCAAGAATTTGAACAAGTCCGATATGGAAAAGCTTGCCCAAGAAGTGTTAAATATGCAAACCACTTCACAGGTTATTGAAGCAGTTCAATCTGCCACAACAAAAAACTAATATAGCATCAGACCGGTACATATGTACCGGTCTTTTATTTGTGCGACGGGCAGTCGTACCTTGTGCAGATTACTTGCACTGAATGAGTTGTTAAAGGTTGGAGTACGTTATCTCGGTAAACACGACTCCCGAATTCCAGAAGACTCATTCTCTCGAAGGTGGAAGTCCTTCCATTAGAGTGCTGATACAACTAGTGAAGACTAATCTAGGGCATCACCGTGAGGTGGTGTCTGAAGGAGATGCGGACAATCGAGAGACCCGTAGTCGGATAAGCAGACCCAAATGCAAAAGTGTGAAGCACGGCGGCGGGGTAAGTTGGCGACCATGCGATTATAATGGGAAGCCCGCTACAAACAGTAATGGTTTCTGTTCAATGAATCAGCCGGGCAGAAACAGCTTACCAAGTGATGGTGCTGGGTATGTTTAAAAGGAAGGTACGATGACCCCGTGAGGTCTCCATTCTTACCGAAAGGACATTCATCTATAAGGTTAATCTGAAATGATGGCTGTGGATGGAGAAGTCAGACGTTCTCATAGTACGGAAGTAGTGTATGGACCAAACCATACATGAACGGAAGGGGAACGACCTTGTGGCTCCACATCTGTAAAGGTGTGTAATGCTAACAGAAAACGATACTTCGGTATAAACGAGCTGAATGTACACAATGAAGGGTGCGGAATATGCAATGAATCAAGCGTTAAAATTCAAATGGCATAGTATTTACGGACAAATTCTTTTCGACAGAAAACTAAAAGATGCTTGGGAAAAAGTAGAAGCCAATAAAGGGTCTGGTGGTATTGATGGCGAAACGATTGACAGTTATAGATACCGTCTAGAAGAAAATTTAGATTCGCTTTTACAAAAGTTAAGAAAGAAAGAATACAAACCTTCCCCAGTAAGAAGGCACTACATTCCCAAGAAAAATGGCAAAAAGAGACCTCTAGGCATACCAAATATAGAAGACCGAATTGTCCAACAGGCTTTGGTAAACGTTCTTCAGCCGAAATTTGAAAAGGGTATTTTCCACAAATGGTCATGTGGGTACAGACCTAATGTAGGACCAGAGCGTGTTCTACAAATAATCCTTGCAAATATCGAACAAGGTTACAATTACATCTTCGATGCAGACATTAAAGGATTTTTCGATAATATTCCACACAAAAATCTAATAAAAGTCTTAAACAAATACATTGCAGATGGAACTGTGTTAGATATGATATGGCTGTGGTTAAAGGCGGGATATATGGAAGAAGGAAAATATCATTTAACTGATTCTGGGACTCCGCAAGGAGGAGTCATCTCGCCACTACTTGCGAACGTTTATCTAAATGAACTTGACTGGACTTGGGCAGAACATAAATTTCGATTTGTAAGATTCGCTGACGACTTCTTGATATTTGCTAAATCAGAAGAAGATATTAAAAAGGCGGCTGAGATTACGAAAGATAAATTAGCCGAACTCGGTCTGGAGCTTGCATCGGAGAAAACAAAGATTGTAAATTTTGATGACGATGACTTCGACTTTATGGGATTTACGTTTGAACACTGGAGAAAACGTAAAAAGGATGGTAAGCCATACTATATCGCCAAACCAAAAGAAGCTACTTGGAAGGATTTTCGACAGAAAATCAAAGATAAAACCAGGAAAACTCTAACCCTAAGCAAGGAAAAATGGATTGACCAAGTAAATCCTGTAATACGAGGTAAGGTTAACTATTTTCTAACCATATATAAAGCGATTAAAGCGAATGAAGAACATGGATTTGCAAGTTCATGTTTCTTTAAAGCATTCGGGAAAGAGTTACAAGCGATAGATGGCTATATTCGGCAAAGACTAAGAGTATCCATGATACATGCCCATCCAAGCCAAAGAAAAGGTCATGCCATGAAAACGAAGTGGAATAATAAATTCTTTGCGATGATAGGTCTCATCCCTTCATATTGGTATTATTATCATAAAATATACGGTTTTTCCTTAGAAAGCTACATTCTTCGAATGAAAGAGAAGCAACAAGAGAAACAGGAGAAAAGAGTTCTTAAAGCAAAAGAACAAGGTCAAGAGTATTATACTCCCGACCTTGTTCGTAAAATGAAATATGCACAAAGATTAGCAACGTACTGATTCTGTAACACATTGGTAAGCCGTATGCCTTAATAGGGCACGTACGGTTTGATGAGGGGGTAGCCTCGAAAGAGGTTACCCTACTCTATTTTGTTTCAAAAAAATCTTGCAACCTGTATAATACATAGCAGTAATGGTAGGGATGTGATTGTATGAGCAAAATTAAAATTGTAACCGATTCAACATTGGATATATCAAACGAAATGGCCGATAAGCTTGGTATTGTAATTGTACCTTTGGCTATAACGATAAATGGAGAAACCTATCTCGACCGGGTAGATATCAATCCGGTTGAATTTATTGAACATATGAGTGGTGCAAAAGAATTACCGAAAAGTTCTCAGCCTTCTCCGGGTGCCTTTCTTGAAGTTTACGATCGCCTTGGTGATGAAGGCTATGAAATATTATCTATCCATATGACAGGGAAAATGAGCGGTACCGTTCGCTCAGCAGAAAGTGCTGCGCAAATGACAAAGACTAAAGTGACTGTTATCGATTCAAAGTTTATTTCGAAAGCCCTTTCCTTTCAAGTAAGGGAAGCAGCTGAGCTGGCAAAACAAGGGAAGAGTGCGGAAGAAATACTTGAGCGCTTGGAGACCATCCGTGAGCATACTAAATTATACATAATGGTTGACACGCTAGAGAACCTTGTTAAAGGTGGACGGATTGGAAAAGGGAAGGCCTTTATCGGGTCACTATTAAACATCAAACCAATTGCCTCGTTAGAAGGGGCAGAATATACTCCAGTGACAAAGGCACGCAGTCATTCCCAGGTTGTTAAATTTATGGCGAAGCAGTTTGCTGAAGATGTAAAGGGGAAGACAATCCGCGGTGTAGGGATTGCCCATGCTGAGGCACATGAACTTGCTGTGAAAATTAAAGACAGTATTTTTGAATTAACAGGGTTTCAAGACGTGGAAATTGATTATACTGGTCCAATTGTCAGCACACATACCGGACCGGGTGCACTTGCGGTAATGTATTACTATGAATAAAATAGTTTAAAGTGAAGGATGATGCCTGGCATCGTCCTATTTTTATGGGTAAAATAAGATTTTTTGGAAAAGATAAGGGGAAATTATATGGTAAAAGGTGTTGCCGATGTTCAAATGGTTAGCCGGAAAAAAGATCATAGAAGGATCGAACCAGCATAGTTTAACGATTGAAGGATTAAAAGAACAGATAAATAGTCAACTCCATGTGGGAGGCGATTTGACTTTTAGAACTTTAAAACAAGATGGTAACAAACTTGTTTGCTGCTATATGAAGAGCTTAATTGATAAAACCGCCCTTGATGAATTTATTGTAGCGCCACTTCAAGAAAATACCCACACTGAATGGACCTGTGAAGCAATTGCTCAAATCCTTCCGATTGCCGATTTATCTGCCCAAAATCAAATTGATGATGTGGTTGAGGGGATAAATGCCGGATATGTATATATTTATGTGGAAGGGCAGCCTTATGGAATTCTTGGTAATGTTAGTAAAACGGTAGAAAGAGGAATTGAAAAGGCAGAAACAGAATCACTTGTATATGGGCCTAAAATTGCCTTTACCGAATCACTTATTGGCAATATCAATATTTTAAGGCAAAACATAAAAGATACCAATCTTTGTATGGAAGATTTAACGGTTGGAACGAGAACAAAAACAGAGGCAAAGCTCATCTATATTAAAGATATCGCGGATGAAGGTAATGTCAACATTTTTCGAGAGAGGATAAGTCAATTAGAAATCGATCATGTACCAGGCACTACTGTCCTAGGTCAATTAATTGAGAATAATAGTTGGACGGTTTTCCCGCAATTAGTGACAACGGAACTACCTGATCGCATCTCGATTGCCCTTATGAGGGGAAAGGTTGTTGTCCTAATGGACCGTAGTCCTGATGCCTTATATGGTCCAACACCATTTTTTACCTTTTTTGAGTCCACTGAAGATGTGTATATGCGTTGGAACATGGGGCTTGGTTTAAGACTCTTACGGTTATTGGCAGCTTTTATTTCTGTTCTGCTCACGCCCGCCTATGTCGCAGTTTTGACCTATCATTATGAGGTCATACCATCGGCATTGCTGGTTTCATTGGGGCAATCTAGAGCGAATGTACCATTTCCACCTATGTTTGAGGCACTTTTGCTTGAATTTTTTATTGAGCTATTACGAGAGGCAGGAGCTAGGCTGCCAACGAAGGTTGGTCAAACTATGGGTATCGTTGGCGGTATTGTTATTGGGCAAGCAGCAGTGGATGCCGGTTTTACGAGTAATATTTTAATTATTATCATTGCCCTAAGTGCGCTTGGCTCATTTACCACTCCTAGTTATTTAATGAGTACGGCCATTCGGATGATTCGGTTTCCAATCATTCTGCTAGCCGGCTTTTGGGGAGGAATCGGGATCATGGTTGCATTTTGTTTTTTACTCATTCACCTATTAAAACTGGACACGTTGGGAGGATCCTATCTTTCCCCTGTCTATCCATTACGATGGAAGGATCTGGGATACAGTTTCTTCCGCGTTCCAACTCAATATCTTTCAATGCGGCCAATAACGAACCGCCCAAACGATGTGCAGCGATTTTCCGCGCAAAAAGCGAAGAAAAAGGATGTAGATGAATAGGAGCGAACAAAATGAAGGTGAATTTGCATCCAAAGAAGAGTATCTTGTTTAATGCTTTTTTTCTTATGTTTATTATTCACTCAGTGCAAGCTGGAGTAGGGATTATCGGGCTGCCAAGAGTCGTTTTTCTAGATGCAAAGCATGATGCCTGGATCTCTGTGTTATTGGGCGGGGTGTTCAGTTCAATTGTTTTGTGGTTCGTTATGATGATGCTAAGACAATATGAAAGTGCCGATTTATACGGAATTCATGTGGATGTATTCGGAAAATGGCTTGGTAATTTTCTAAGTATTATTTATATGTGCTATATGTCCGCAAGCTTTTTTATTATTTTTATGAACTATATAGAAATTGTTCAGGTGTGGATTTTTACAACTTTACCAACTTGGCAGCTTGCTTTCGTTCTTATACTGATCGCCGTCTATGCTGTTTATGGTGGAATTAGAGTGATAGTTGGTGTGGCGTTTCTATCTGTGATGGGAACAGTGTGGCTTATTTTGATTCAAATAGTACCTCTACGGTATTCGGACATTGCGCATATTTTTCCGATTATGAATGTGGATGTAAAACATCTGCTAATGGGCGCAAAAAATACAACTTTATCGATGATGGGCTTTGAATTAATCTTATTTATCTATCCTTTCATTAAGGAAAAACAGAAAGCCCATCTTTATGTCCAGATTGGAAATGCTTTTACGACACTCACATTTACGATTCTTACATTTATTTCCATTATCTTTTTTGCAGAAGACAGTCTTAAGAATGTTATCTGGCCTGTGATTTCAATGTTTAAAGTTGTCAAGCTTCCCAATCTAGAAAGGTTTGAATTTATTGTTGTTTCCTTTTGGATGCTGGTGATATTACCTAATTTGTGTACTTACTTATGGGCGGCCTCAAAAGGTTTTTCAAGAATTTTAAAACAAAAGCAAAAATGGGGGGTATGGATCATTGCCTTACTTGCTTTTAGTACTACTTTTTTTATAAAAGCAAGATATCAAATGAATGTGGTTACAGATTTAGTCGCAAGAATAGGGTTTTATGCGGCTTATTGTTACCCAATTGTTCTTTCCATAATTGTTTTCGTCAAAAAGCGGATGTTAAGGAGGAAAAAATCACATGCTGAAGTGTCTTAAGCGGAATCTGCTGGCTGCTCTACTTTCTTGTGTCATTTTTTTATCGGGATGTGTTGAGCGGAAACAGTTGGAAAAGTTAGGATTAATGACGGCTGTAGGGTATGATTTAGAACAGGAAAATCGGATTAAGGGTACAGCAGTTGTCCATAAATTTGATCCCCTAGCAAAAAATCTAACGAAAATCATTACTGTTGACGGCAATACAAGTAAGGCAATACGACAAGAGCAAAATCTTGAAACAGATCAAAGACTTGTCATGGGACAGCTTCGTTGTGTGATCTACAGCAGGGAATTGGCTAAACGTGGAATTGTCCAGCTTGTAGATGCCATTAATCGAGATCCAAGCATTGGAAATACGGTTTACTTAACAGTTGCGGAAGGTGATGCTTCATCCATTTTAAATATTGAACAGAAGAATCTTAAAGCAGATCTTGGGACATATTTATATAATTTAATTAGACAAAATGTTGAAAGTGAGCAGCTCCTTTCTCCCACACTGCATGACTTCAATCATTTCTTTAGTGATCATGGAAAGGATCCAGTCTTGCCCATTTTAAAAATAAAGAATGGGACCATTATCATATCGGGGATTGCCCTTTTTAAGGAAGACAAGATGGTAGATACACTCAATAGTGACGAACTTTTTTACTTAAAAGTCTTATCAGATAAATATCAATCCGGATCATTCGAACTTGGTTTTAGCCGCTCCCGATTTAATAAAGTCATCAGGAAAGTAGAAGATATTGCTTATCGAACGGTTTACAATAAATTTTATCTTAATCTTGATAATATTCGCAGTCATTCTACAATAAAATTAATCGACAAACAAAACCTTCGTTATAAGATAGAGATAGACTTGGCATCAATATTGTTGGAAGCGACAGAGCCGTTAGATTTGTCTACTCCGGAGAATATTAAGTATATTGAAAATGAAGCAAATAAAGAAATGGAAAAAGAGATTAAAAAATTACTTCTAACTTTACAAAAGAATGAAGTGGATCCTGTAGGATTTGGGGAAAAATATATTGCCAGTACACGGGGGAAAAGGATTTCAAAAAAAGGATGGAAAAGAATATACAAAAATGCAAAATTTGATGTTGAAGTAAAAAATACAATAATAAAGACTGGTTCTATTGATTAAAGCCATTTACTTTCTTCTTTTTCATTTCTTTGTTACACTATTCACGTTATGGAATAGAAAAGGTAGCAGGTGATACGATGAAGGCACGGTTTTTGTTTGTTTTTTTGGTGATTAGTGCAATTATAATGTCCGCTTGCGGGAAAAAAATCGAAAATGCCGTTAATTGGCCGGTTAAGGATTTTACCGCGACTACACAGGACAACAAGGAGTTTGGCTTAAAAGATTTAAAGGGGAAAGTTTGGATTGCCGATTTTATTTTTACCAGCTGTGCGGACGTTTGCCCTCCAATGACATCCAATATGACGAAGCTGCAAAAAATGGTAAAAGATGAAGGCCTGAAGGATGTGGAATTCGTTTCCTTTAGTGTTGATCCAACGGTAGATACACCCGAAATATTAACAAAGTATGTCAAACCATACGGTGTTGATTTGGAAAACTGGACGTTTTTAACTGGTTACTCACAGGAGTTTATTGAAACATACGCTGCAAAAACATTCAAAACATTTGTGAAGAAACCTGAAGAAGGTGACCAAGTGATTCATCAGACTTATATCTATCTAGTAGATCAGGAAGGCAATATCAAAAAATCTTATCAAGGATTCAAGGATGTACCCTTTGATGAAATCATCAGTGATATTAAAATATTGCAATAGACCATTATATAGGTCTATTTTTTTTGCCAAGAATAGGATATAGTACATATTTGTTTTGTATGATTCGAGTCGTGGTATAATAAAATTAGTTTAGAAGGCAGGTGAATAAAATTGAAAAAGTTTTTCACCCCTCTAATTCTCTTGGTATTATTATTATGTTCATGCAATCAATCCAATCCATTAATGCTCCATCAGGAAAAGAAAGTTGCAGCACAGGTTTTGGCACAAATCCCTGCTGATTTTTACCCGCGAAAATTAACAATCGTTTCTGCAGGTGATTCCTTAACACAAGGTGTTGGCGATAGTACAGGTCAAGGCGGTTACTTACCCTATTTAAAAACTATGCTGGAAAAAGAAAAAGGGATCCAGGAAGTTGATTTCTATAATTTTGGTGTAAAGGGCAATCGAACAACACAGTTGTTAAAACGTCTCAAAACCCCGGAAATGAAAGATGTATTGCAGAGAGCAGATTTGATCATCTTAACCATTGGCGGCAATGATATTATGAAAGTCGTAAAGGACAATATATCAAATTTGCAGATATCTGATTTTATTAAGGAAAAAGACTCCTATCGCGGTCATCTAACACAAATTATCGATACGATTGTTCAGGAAAATCCCAATGCATCCATCGTATTGGTCGGCCTGTACAATCCATTTTCAATGTGGTTTTCTGATATAAAAGAAATGGATCAAATTGTTGCCGAATGGAATCAAGTTGGTCAACATGTGATTGCCAATTATCCCCATACCTATTTTGTAGAAATAGAAGACGTATTCTTAAATGCAGCCGAAAATCTTTTATATACTGATCATTTCCACCCAAATGATAAAGGCTATGAATTGATTGCCGAAAGGCTAAACGAGACATTGAGTGAACGTGTAATCCCTGATCTGGGGAATATGCCCTATACGGTAAGTACAGAGGAGAATTAGATGAAAAACAAATGGAAAATTGGATTCCTGCTTCTGTTAGGAATCAACCTTTTGTTCGCTACAATTATTTTATCGCTGGTTTTGGCCCCAGTGAACGAAAAAGGAATAAGTAAATTAAAGAGTCCAACTGGTGATCATGTTTCTTTTCATGTCAAATCAAATAAATACGATTTAAATAGACTTATTAATCATTACCTGAAGGAAGAAGCTGCTGATTCGCCAATTGATTATCGGGTCATATTGGGGGAAGAAGTCGAACTATACGGGACATTGCCGTTTTTTAGTGAACGATTAAATTTAAAGTTGACCTTTGAGCCTGTAGCACAAAAAAATGGTGACCTAGTCTTAGAACAGAAATCAATGTCTGTCGGTAAGTTACATCTTCCGATCTCTTATGTTTTAAATTTTATTAGTGAAAACTATAAGCTTCCAAAAGGGGTCGATATTAGACCGAATGATCATCTTGTCTATGTCCATATGCAGCAATTAAAATTGAAAAGTGATTTGAAAATCAAAGCTAATAAATTTGATCTTAAGAAAGACGACATTGCTTTTACAATATTAGTACCTTTTAAATAGGTGCCTCGTTTCTTATACGGGCACCTATTTTTTTAATTTTTGATACTAATAATTTGAAATTCGGGTGTGCCTTTAGATAAACCGAGAAATACAATCGTACAGCTTTCATTTGCTTTAAATTGTACTTTTGGCATTGGCAGGACAATTTCTTTACTGCCTGCCATTCTAGCTTCAAGGTCAACGGTCATTGGGGTTAATCCTAAATATTCTGTTGCTTGTTTGTAAGAAACTTTAGGAAAAATTACATCGCGTTCCTTCACGGCAATATCAAGCGGCGGGGTATCTGGTGATAAGTGAATAAAGCGAACCTTTGCTTCATTTAATGGGACCTCTGGCTGAGTTGAAAATATTAGCAGACGCATCTTTTTAACGGAATCAATTGTTGTCAGCGTGTACCATTTTCCCCCTTCAACCGTTATCTTTTTATTGATGATGCTATCAACCATGTTCCCTGATGGATATATATCGATATGGTATTTTCCCGGATTTAATGAAAGTTCCTGACTAACCTGTGTAAATGGCAGATCCTTTATGACGCGGTTTCCATTTATATACATATCAATATTGGGTGCATCATGGGAGGTATGAAGCAGCCGGACTTTTGCTTCTCCATGCTGTGAGGGCGAATTTGTGCGCATGATGTTCATTGCCTTATTCATGTTCTTAAAATGTTTTAAATAGAAATGCATGTGTAAGGTTGGGTTAGTATACTTATAATATTGTGCTAATAAATCATACATGGCGGCTTTTTGAAGATAATCAGCTTGATTTCTTGTCTCGGTCATTTTATCAACTCCTCTCATGTTAATGATACTAATAATTTATTCAATTTAATCTAGGTAGGTGTCTACCTTCTGTTTGCGGAAAATTGGAATTTTTGTTTACAAGTGGATTATTTTTGCATATACTATTTATAAATATAATTGAAAGTGGGTGACGTGCAATGTTAATTGAAACGAAGAGAACTGCAGTTGAGTTGAATATTGTTTGCACAGCCCAAATTTTTGCCGTATAGGGTCTTCTTTTTAATACCCTTTATTTCTCGACGCGAATACAACCATGGGCTGTGTGTGCCTATGGTTTTTTATTTTAAAAAAATAAAGATTCGCTGGAGGAATAAGGATGAATTTAGTAACAATGGGTTTAACTGAAAAGGTAAAGAATAATTTTGAATCGATAAAAACAACTGAGGATTTGATTATTGGCCGAGTGGCCCTTGAGCACAAGCGGATGTATCGGGTTTGGACCGAAAAGGGTGAATTATTATGTGAGGTTTCGGGAAAGTTCAGTTTTCAGGCTCACACTAGAGAGGATTTCCCTGCAGTGGGTGACTGGGTCTCACTGAAACCCAGATTTACTGAAGGGAAGGGGACTATTTTCACTGTATTACCGCGAAATAGTAAGTTCTCAAGAAAATCAGCTGGTGCCACCGCTGAAGAACAAATTGTAGCTGCAAACGTTGATACTGTTTTTCTTGTTAATTCGTTAAATGAAGATTTAAATTTACGTAGAATCGAACGCTATTTACTGCTGACATGGGAAAGCGGAGCAAAGCCTGTCATTGTGTTAAGTAAAGCAGATTTATGTCAAGATATGGAGAAAAGATTAGCTGAGGTTGAAGCTATTGCCTTTAGCGGTGTTCCCGTTATTCCGATTAGTTCCGAGACGATGAGCGGATTTGAAAAGTTGACCCCCTTTTTACAGCCCGGTAAAACGGTTGCCTTGCTTGGATCTTCAGGGGTGGGAAAATCGACCTTAACGAACCGATTATTAGGTGAAGAGAAGCAAGTGGTTCAAGAAATCCGAGAGGACGATGCGAAAGGGAGACATACAACGACCCATAGAGAGCTAATCTTATTGCCAAATGGCAGTATCTTAATTGACACACCCGGAATGAGAGAATTGCAATTATGGGAGAGTTCTGAAGGGTTAACGGAAACCTTTTCAGAAATTGAAGACCTTGCATCACAGTGTCATTTTCGAGATTGCCGGCATGAGGATGAACCAGGCTGTGCCGTGTTAAGGGCGATTGAGGATGGATTCGTAGCGGCTGAGCGGCTGTATAGCTACAACAAGCTGCAAAAAGAATTGGCGTTTATTGAACGAAAAGCTGATAAGCGGGCACAGTCTGAGGAAAGGAAACAGTGGAAACAGATTAACAAACAAATGAAACAGCGAAAAAGCCGATAAAGAGATAAAGCCGAGCCAGGATGGACTGGTTCGGCTTTATTTTTCAATTAGAATTTGAATTCACCTTGGGATAGGTCCAGTTCCAAGATTTTATTTTCAAGCAAACTTTCGGTATACTTTTAGGTAAAGATGAAAAGGGGTGGGAAAGTGGAAGATAAACATCAATTAGCAACTTTTGCCGGCGGCTGTTTCTGGTGTATGGTGAAGCCGTTTGATGAACAGCCGGGCATTATAAGTGTTTTGTCGGGATATACAGGAG
This sequence comes from Neobacillus sp. 19, assembly GCF_049463095.1. Lineage (NCBI taxonomy): Bacteria > Bacillati > Bacillota > Bacilli > Caryophanales > Bacillaceae > Neobacillus > Neobacillus sp. 19. Next base: position 98,169 of record NZ_JBMPZU010000035.1, read on the forward strand.
GAACCGTCGAAAACCCGACCTATCAGCAGGTTTGCAGCGATACAACAGGACATTTTGAAGCTGTGCAAATTACGTTTAATCCGGATGTTTTCCCGTATGAAAAATTAGTGGAGTTATTTTGGCAGCAAATTGACCCAACAGATACCGGCGGACAATTTTATGACCGGGGGCAATCGTATCAAACGGCAATTTTCTACCATAATGAATCACAAAAAAGACTTGCTGAAGAGTCTAAACAGCGATTGCAGGAGAGCGGCCGATTTACGAAGCCAATCGTTACACCGATCTTACCGGCGAAAGCCTTTTATCCTGCTGAAGAGTACCATCAGCACTACTATAAGAAAAACCGAGCTCATTATGAGTCCTACCATGTCGGATCAGGACGGGCCGGTTTTATCGAAAGGCATTGGGGGAACGAACATGCAAAATAAAGATCTGAAAAAAGAATTGACACCCATCCAGTATGATGTAACGCAAAATAATGGGACAGAGCCGCCGTTTCGCAATGAATATTGGAATGAAACTAGAGACGGGATTTATGTCGATATTGTTTCCGGTAAGCCGCTATTCAGTTCGCTAGATAAATTCGATGCTGGCTGCGGCTGGCCAAGCTTTACGAAACCGATGGAAGAGGAAGAAGTAACTGAAAAAGAAGATTATAGTCATTTCATGGTCAGGACGGAGGTGCGGAGTAAATCTGCTAACTCCCATTTAGGCCACGTATTCAATGACGGACCGGAACCAACCGGCCTGCGCTATTGCATCAACTCTGCTGCGCTACGCTTTATTCCTAAGGAAGAGCTTGAAGACAAAGGTTACGGAGAATTTTCCAAACTGTTTGAAGCAAAATAAAAAGCCGCGTGCGGCTTTTTATTTTGCCGATAGGAAAGTATAACTTTCCTATTAGGCATAAGTGCACCTACGTATCTGTCTGCGCCTAACGGCTCGCCAATCGGCGAGTTTTCTTTATGCGTTTTCCACTTTTTGTTTTGAAGATGTAGTCATCCCGCCAGATAAGATAAATTTCATCGCATCCTCAGGCTTTACATCGATAATCTCAACTTGCTCCTTTGGGAGTAAAAATGTAAATCCTGCAACCTGAAATGTTTGCGGAATATAGACGGCCACATGATTCTTTAAAGGGCTGTAGAAATCTTCTAATTGTTCCGAAGTGATGAAGCCAATACTGCGCATCTCAGTTCCCGGTATGATTACCAATGCCACCTTGGAAAATGATTTCTTATCGCCAAGGAAGGATTGAACGGTATCCTTAATGACAGAATAAATCGTCTTGACTACGGGAATCTTTTCGAGGAGCCGGTCAATCAGTCTAATAATTTTTCCGGATATATACTTTGTAGACAGCCAGCCTAAAACGGTAATCAAAATAATGGTCGTCAATAAGCCGAATCCAGGAATATAATCTTCTCTTAAGTACGGTCTCAGCGTGTTTCCTAACAAGCCATCTAGAAACAAAAATGTTTTATAAATAACATAAATCACAAGAATAATCGGCACAATGGTTAAAATACCATTAACAAAATTCTTTATTATTGATTTCATCGAATCACCCACATTTTTATCATTGTCTCTCATAATATAGGCGAATGCACATACAGGTCAAGTGTCTAGTACATAAAGTAACATGGAAAAGATACAATTTATTGAGGAGTGATCGTGTAATGTATGGAGGATTTGGTGGATATGGATACGATGGCTGCTGCGGTTATCCGGCATACCCTGTAGGAGGATGCGGCTTCGGCATTGGTGGCTTTGCCTTAATCGTTGTCCTATTTATTTTGTTAATCATCATCGGCGCAAGCTGGAACTTTTGTTAAAATGTAATAAGCTGACACGTGGTGTCAGCTTTTTCTTTGGTTGGAAAAGAAAATATTAACCGATTGTAACCTTTTCCTTTGGATAATTGAATTTTTCCTTACTGCCTTTGCCTCGTAAGATGAGTAAACACGTAACAATGCCCACTCTCCCGATAAACATTAAGATAATGATAAGGATCTGTCCAAAAGTAGTTAATCTTGGTGTTAATCCCATCGATAATCCATTTGTACCGAAAGCTGAAGAAACTTCAAAAATGACCTCTATTAGTGTGCCCTGCTCAGTAATCGAAAGGACTAAAATCGAACATAAACAAAGAAAAGCCGCAGTTGTGAGTACAATAAATGATTTAAGCACATCTTCACTATGCAGCTCCCTTTTAAATATTTTAATCGAGCTTTTCCCCTGCGCATAAAAAATAATCGCTAAAATAACAATCGCGAATGTGGTTGTGCGGATACCTCCGCTTGCACTGCTTGGTGAGCCGCCTATAAACATCAAAATCGATAAAAACAACTGGTTGCTTGGAGTGAATTCATTAATATCCATTGTCGTTAGCCCAGCACTTTTTGTTGTTGCTGAATGAAATAACGAGTAAAAAAACGATTCATGCCACGTTTTATTTTGAAAAAAGTTATCTTTATCAAGAAGAAAAATAAATAGTGCTCCCAATACAGTAAGAATGATAAAGGTTAAGGTTGTTAATTTCGTAAATAAGGTAAAGTGGAATTTTTTCTTGATTCTTACACTTAATAAGAATTCATAAATCTCCACCATCACTGGAAATCCGATTGCTCCAACAATCATTAAAAATATAATCACCGTTTGAACAAAATAGTCGTGGCTGAATGGGCTAAGAGACTCATTGGTAATATCAAATCCCGCATTTGTTGTCGCACTAATGGAAGCGAAAAATCCATGTTTAAAAGCAGAGAGTGGACTATTGTAATAGTTCATGAACCAAATACCTAAAATAATGCCGCCGATTAATTCAAAGGAAATAAAAATAATGAAAATCCGTTTAGCCAGCTGCACCAACCCGGCAAGCTTTGATTGGTTTTGGTCAATCATAATCAGTTGTCTTTCTTTCAATCCCACCTTTTTACCAAGCATAATCCAGAGGAAGGTACTTAGGGACATGACCCCGAGTCCTCCTAATTGTAGAATCAGGCATAATAGAAAGATACCAAAGTTACTAAATGTATCCTTTAACGAAATGACACTTAGACCTGTAACACTAATGGCGCTGGCAGAAGTAAACATCGCCTCAATAAAACTTAGCGAAACATTTTCTCGATGGGCGAGAGGGATTTTTAGTAACAATGTAGAAACGATTAATGCAGACAAATAAAAAATGACGATTAACTGTATAGTCGATAGTTCCTTCGTTTTTGATTGAAGTTTTTTTATTGTATTCATATGACCCATTCCTTCTGTAATCTACAGTCATTCTATAATACCTATGCCAAAAAGTAAAAGATAGTTTGATAAGACCACGATTTAATATTTCTTTATCCGTACGACTTCAATGAGATGATAGAATGAAAATTCCCTTCATACAATGAAATAAGACTTATTTAATAAAAGAAAGTGGTGTCTTATGAAAAAATCGTTTCTCATTAAACCGTTGCTCGATGAAATATACCCGGTCATTGATTATGGCAAAGGGGTCTTTTTATATGATGTGGAGGGGAAGAAATATCTTGATGCTGCTTCAGGTGCCGTTACCGCCAATATCGGGCACGGTGTAACCGAAATCATTGAAGCGATGCAGCAACAGGCGAAAAAGGTTTCATTTGTGTATCGTTCGCAATTTACAAGTGAGGCAGCTGAAAAGCTGGCGGAAAAAATTGCTGAGTGGATTCCGGGAGAGCTTAATTGGAGTTTCTTTGTGAACAGCGGCTCGGAAGCAACAGAGACGGCGATGAAAATGGCGATTCAGTACTGGCAGGAGCAAGGTATTTTGACAAAGACGAAAGTGTTATCAAGATGGGTCAGTTATCATGGGATCACATTAGGCGCACTGTCGATGTCCGGTCATGCCGGGAGAAGAGCAAGGTTTGTTCCACTTTTAGAGGATTTTCCAGTTATAAACCCGCCATATTGCTACAGATGTCCATACAATCTTGAAGCACCATCATGCGGTTATATGTGTGCACAGGAATTGGAAACGGTGATCAAGCGGATTGGCGCTGACCAAATTGCAGCCTTTATCGCTGAACCTGTTATCGGTGCTGCAGGCGGCGCGATTGCACCGCCAAAAGAGTATTTTAAGACGATAAAAAAGATTTGCGAGGACAACAATATTCTCTTTATTGCTGATGAAGTGATGACAGGATTTGGCAGAACGGGAACGGTGTTAGCCTGTGAGCGGTGGGACGTCATTCCGGATATTGTAGCATTTGGCAAGGGAATGGGAGCAGGGTATGCACCTATTGCGGCAGCGGTTGCAAGTGAAAAGGTGATGGCGCCAATTTTGGCAGGAACAAAGTCAGTGATGAGCGGTCATACATTAAGTGCTAATCCCCAATCATGCGCCGTGTCATTAGCTGTCCTTGAATATTTAGAGAAAAACGAAATTATAAAAGAAGTAGAATCCAAAGGGATTTATTTGAAAAATCAGCTTGAAAAACTAAGTGATATATTTCCATTTATCGGGGATGTCCGCGGCAAAGGCTTACTGCTTGGCATCGAATTTGTCGAAGATCGCGAAACGAAAACCCCCTTTCCGAGAAAGTCTTTAATTACTCAAAATGTAGTAGCGCTTGCAAAGGAAAAAGGCCTCCTCGTATACCCTGCTGGTGCTGGAATTGATGGAGTGAACGGTGATGCCATCATTATTTCCCCGCCCCTAACGATTACTAATAAAGAGATTGAGATCTTAGTATTCTTATTAAAAGAAACATTTGCTGCCTTTTCAAACCAAATAAATCCAGGAATGGTTGGTGATCGTTAGATGGAAAATTCATTTGGAAAAGTCACAACCTTAGAAGCCGCGATGGAATTTTTTCACGATAGCATGACAATCATGTTTGGCGGCTTTGGTGGGGTCGGTTCTCCACCGACATTGATTGATGGGATATTGAAAAAGGGGATCCAGGATCTTACTTTGATAGGGAATGATACAGGTTTCCCGCACATCGGCATCGGGAAAATAGTCAGCCGGGGACTTGCCAAGAAGGTCATTGCTTCGCATATTGGTTCTAACCCGATAGCAGGTCAGCTGATGCATAAAGGTAAGCTGGAGGTGGAGTTTTCACCGCAGGGAATTTTAGCGGAAAGAATTCGGGCCGGGGGTGTCGGTCTGCCGGCTTTTCTTTCAGATATCGGGATGGATAATGAAATGGTATCGAAGAATAAACCGCTCTGTATGATTGAGGGGAAAAAATATCTTGTAGAAACTGCCTTAACCGCCGAGGTTGCCGTCGTTTATGCAAAAAAGGCGGATGAATTTGGAAATTTAATTTATGACAAGAGTGCCCGTAATACCAATCCACTTGTTGCGATGGCAGGAGAGATTACGATTGCAGAGGTAGAAGAAATTGTCCCAATCGGCAGTCTCACTCCTGAAGAAATCATTACTCCGGGAGTATTTGTTGATTATTTGATTCCTTCTAAGGGGGTGAATTGGAATTGGGCATGGGAGTAGATGTGCGCAATCAAATGGCGAAAAGGGCGGCGGAGGAAATTCGAAATGGAATGGTAGTCAACCTTGGCATCGGCATCCCTTCACTTGTTCCTAACCATTTGTCAAAGGAGACCATGGTGATGTTTCATGCGGAAAATGGGATCACCGGGATGGGCCCTAGCCCTGTCAAGGGAGAAGAGGATGAAAATTTATGCAATGCCGGTGGTTTCCCAGTCACAATAAACAGTGGAGGTTCTTATTGTGACAGTGCCATTGCATTTGGCATGATACGCCGTGGAAGGGTTGATATAACCATCTTAGGTTCGCTTCAGGTCAGCCAACAAGGCGACCTTGCAAACTGGATTGTTCCCGGCAAAAAAGTCCCCGGCATGGGTGGAGCAATGGAACTTGCGCAAAAGGCAAAAAAAGTCATAGTCGTCATGAATCATTGTGACAAGAATGGCGCGCCGAAAATTGTTCCCTCTTGCACATTACCACTAACCTCGGCTCGCTCGGTTGACCTTATTATCACCGACTTAGCTGTTTTCAAGGTTACTGCAGATGGCCTGCTTTTGACGGAAATGTTTGCACCATACAGTTTAGAAGAGGTAGTAAATAAAACAGGATGTGAATTTAAAATAGCTGAAACTGTTCGTCGTATTCCATACTTATTGTAAATCTGCCTGGAGGAGTGATTCAGTTGAAGGACCATGAAAACCAAATTAAGCAGTGGTTAAAGGAGAATCGAGCCCGGGGTGCAAGATTGTTACAAATTCTTGTTCGTGAAAATAGCACAAGGGGGAATGAAAGTAGTACACAAGCACTAGTGATAGAAAAATGCCGGCAGCTTGGATTAGCATTAGATATTTGGGAAATTGGCAGTGATGACTTAAAAAATCACCCAGCCTTTTTCTGCGACCGCCAAAGCTTTGATGGAAATCCTAATTTGGTAGCCGTGTTAAAAGGGGCAGGGGGAGGCAAATCTATCATTCTAAACGGTCATATCGATGTTGTGCCAGTTGGGGAGGAGTCAAGCTGGACTCATGACCCGTTTAGCGGTCTGATTGAGTGCGGTAAGCTGTATGGCCGGGGTGCAACCGATATGAAAGGCGGAAATGTGGCGCTCCTCATGGCGATAGAATCGTTGGTTGCTAATGGAATTAAGTTAAAGGGGGATGTTATTTTTCAAAGTGTAATTGAGGAGGAAAGCGGCGGGGCAGGAACGCTAGCAGCGGTTTTACGAGGATATCATGCGGACGGGGCCATTATTCCAGAACCCACTAATATGAAGCTTTTCCCGAAGCAGCAAGGGTCGATGTGGTTCCGAATTACTGTGAAAGGAAAGGCCGCTCACGGGGGAACTAGATATGAAGGTGTCAGTGCCATCGAGAAATCGCTGCTTGTGATTCAGCGATTACAACAGTTAGAGAAAAATAGAAATGCCAGGATTACAGATCCCCTATTCGAAAAAATCCCAATCCCCATTCCGATCAACATTGGCAAGATCAAAAGCGGCGAATGGCCTTCTTCGGTGCCTGACAGCGCTATTATCGAAGGAAGAATGGGGGTATCGCCGGAAGAAATGATACAATCGGCACAAGTTGAAATGGAAAATTGCCTGCGGGAATTATGTGCACAAGATGGATGGCTCCGTGAAAATCCTCTTAAAATTGAATGGTTTGGTGCTAGATGGCTGCCGGGAAGTCTTGAAAGTGATCATCCTTTGATGAATGTTCTAATGAGGAGTTTCATGGAAGTAAAGGGAGAACCCCCTGTTGTGGAAGCAAGTCCCTGGGGAACGGATGGCGGAATTCTTTCCACCGTAGGAAATACTCCTGTTGTTGTGTTCGGGCCCGGGATAACCGAAACGGCTCACGATGCTAATGAGCATATCCATTTGGAGGATCTGTTTGCTGCAAGTGAAATCATCGCTTTAACACTTTTGAAATGGTGTGAAGTGGCTGAATAGTCCTTTACCGTCATTTACAATTAATTGGTATAATAGTTTTATAGAAATAGGCAAATGTCTGGCTTTATTCTAGGCTAGACTTTTTTCAAATAGGATGTGCTAAAGGAGTGATCTAAATGAACCAAACTGCATCCACCATTTATCTTGAAGAGGAAAGCTATTACCTCGAAGTGTACCTTGATCCTTTTAATAAACGAATTCGTGTGGATGATTATCGCGGAAATACACATTTGCTTCTGGATAAGGCCGAAGAGCTTGTTCATCATCATCATGCGGAAAAGCTAATCATAAAGGTGCGCAGCGAAGATTTTATTGCTTTTTTTGAAAAAGGCCTTCAGCCGGAAGCGGTGGTCGACCGCTATTTTCTTGGCTCTGACGCCTATTTCTTTTCTAAATTTTATACACCAGACCGCAAGCAGAATGAACAGTGGATTACCGAGGATGGGATGATTCAAAGTATTTATCATTTAGACACATCCGTGGAAAAAATGTATCCGCCGAAGGAGTACGAATTAAAAAAGGCGGATGAAAGCTGTGCCGCCCAACTTTCCGCATTATATAAACAAGTATTTGAAATTTATCCAACCCCATTACACGATCCGGAATATGTAAAAAAGACGATGCAGGAGGGAACAATCTATTATGTCTTTTTCCATCAAGGAAAAATTGTCAGTGCCGCTTCTGCTGAAATCAATACCTTTTATAAAAATGCTGAATTAACGGATTGTGCCACATTAACAGAACATCGGAAATATGGACTGATGAAGATTATTCTTCATGAGCTTGAGCGTGAATTGAAGCAAAATGGTATCTTTTGTGCATACTCTATTGCCAGATCATTATCCTTCGGCATGAATGCTGTTTTATTTCAACTTGAATATTCCTATCGGGGAAGGTTCATGAATAATTGTTATATTTATGACAAACTTGAAAATATGAATATGTGGGTAAAGAATCTGGCAACTTGCTAATATTTCGGCTGATAGTGCCAATTTTTCGGCACCCTATTATGGCTAGAAGGGCAGGTGAAGGATATCATTCAATTAACGGCGTTAACACAAGAAGTTCTGACAGCTATTCTTAAGAGCATTGATGAAGGCATCCATGTAGTCAATACTGAAGGAAGAACCATTTTTTATAATCAAGTAGCAGCAAAGCATGATGGTATGGAAGTCAGGGAAGTTCAAGGAAGGCATTTGATTGACGCATTCCCTTCCCTGACAGAAGAGTCAAGTACACTGCTGAAGGTCATTAAAACGGGGAAGCCTATTTATAATCAAGCACAGGTGTATCTTAATTTACATGGGACAAGAATTGATACCATTAATACGACACTGCCAATCTTTCTTGGAGAAGAAATTATCGGTGCCGTTGAAATTGCTAAAGACTATTCGCGGATGAAACTACTGGCAGAAAGATTATTGGATTTACAAAAAGGCGTCAATAAAAGTAAGAAGAAAAAGGGAGCGAAACAAGTAAACTATACATTAAGTGATTTAATGACAGTTAACCCTGAATTCAGCAGCTTGATTGATGAAGCAAGGAAGCTGGCAAAATCAGATTCTCCTATTCTCGTTTACGGGGAGTCTGGGACCGGGAAGGAATTATTTATTCAGGGGATACATCATGAATCGCACCGATCAAGCGGGGCCTTTATTGCCCAAAACTGTGCGGCCATACCGGAAACCTTGCTGGAAAGTATCCTTTTTGGCACTGCTAAAGGCAGTTATACAGGAGCAGTTGAGCGAAAAGGCCTTTTTGAACTTGCTGACGGGGGTACCCTTTTTCTTGATGAATTACATACAATGCCAATCGAACTGCAAGCAAAGCTTCTACGTGTTTTAGAGGACGGGATGGTAAGAAGGGTCGGAAGCTCGCAAAATATTTCTGTTGATGTGCGTGTCATCGCCGCAATGAATGTACATCCGAACGTGGCTCTTATGGAACAAAAGCTGCGGTCTGACCTTTATTATCGGTTAAATGTGTTTACATTCTCACTCCTTCCATTAAGGGAGCGAAAAGAAGATATATTGTATTTAACGCATTATTTTGTTCAAGAGTTTAATAAAAAACTAAAAAAAGAAATTCAAGGTGTGGAAAAGAAACTTGAACGTTTTTTCATCGACTATCAGTGGCCGGGGAATGTCCGGGAACTGAAACATACAGTGGAATATATGATGAATGTTTGTGAAGTCAGTCGCTTAAGGTATGAGGATTTGCCAATTATGCTCCGTCAGCATCCTTCCCAAACTAAAGTGAAAAGTTCTCCGCTTGAAGGATTATCATTAAGAAAAAATCTTGAAGCCGTTGAGAAGTCACTGATTATGAATGCCTTGGAAGAAAGCGAGGGGAATATTAACCAAGCAGCAAAGCTTTTAGAGATTCCAAGGCAAACGTTACAATATAAACTGAAAAAAATGAACGAATAGCTGCCGAGTTTTCGGCGCTTTTTTTTTGAATTAATTTATAGGGATTATGAATTTCCAATAAATTGTGATATCTGAGCCATTCTGAAGGGATGGCACGATTCTTGCATTAGAGATAAGTATAGCAAGGTTTAGGGGGAATGGATCATGAAACAATTTTTATATAAACCTAAAAGGCATTGGAAGGATATTGAACTTTGGAAAAATGTTACAGAAGAACAGTGGAACGACTGGCTCTGGCAATTAACTAATACCATCCGAACAGCAGATGATCTAAAAAAGGTGATTAATTTAACACCCGATGAAGAAGAAGGGGTAAGAATTTCGACGAAAACAATTCCCTTAAATATTACTCCATACTATGCATCTTTGATGAACCCAGATGATTCACGCTGTCCAATCAGAATGCAATCCGTACCTATCTCCAAGGAAATTTATAAAACAAAGTATGACTTAGAGGATCCTTTATATGAGGATGAAGATTCTCCTGTCCCTGGCCTTACTCACCGTTATCCTGACCGCGTACTTTTCCTTGTGACCAATCAATGCTCGATGTATTGCCGTTATTGTACAAGAAGACGGTTCTCTGGTCAGATTGGGATGGGGGTTCCGAAGAAACAGCTGGATGCAGCCATTTCTTACATCAGGCAAACGCCACAGGTTCGCGATGTATTAATATCCGGCGGGGATGGGCTGTTAATCAATGATAATATTTTGGAATATATCTTGAAAAATTTGCGCGATATTGACCATGTCGAAATTATTCGTATTGGAACAAGGGCACCAGTTGTGTTCCCGCAGCGAATAACTGAGAACCTCTGCAATATTTTGAAAAAATACCATCCTGTTTGGCTGAATACTCATTTTAATACTTCAATCGAAATCACTGAAGAGTCAAAAAGGGCGTGTGAAATGCTTGCAAACGCCGGAGTACCTGTAGGGAATCAGTCGGTTATTCTCGCCGGAATTAACGATAGTGTTCCAATCATGAAAAGGCTGATGCATGACCTTGTGAAAATTCGCGTCCGCCCTTACTATATTTATCAATGTGACCTATCAGAAGGAATCGGCCATTTCCGGGCACCGGTTTCAAAGGGACTCGAAATTATTGAGGGACTTCGCGGACATACAAGCGGCTATGCTGTACCAACCTTTGTCGTGGATGCCCCTGGCGGCGGCGGGAAAATTGCCCTGCAGCCGAATTATTTAATTTCCCAAAGCCCGGAAAAAGTTGTACTCCGCAACTTTGAAGGTGTTATTACTTCTTACCCGGAACCTGAGAATTATGTACCAGACAGAGCAGAAGGTTATTTTCAAGAAATTTATCCGGAAATGGAAGAGAAGCGGTCGCTAGCTGGTATTGCCGGAATTATGAATGATCAACATTTTAATCTGGTTCCGGAAGGTTTAACAAGACTAAACCGCCGGAAGGATTATAATCAAGATCCTGCCCATACCTCACTAAAGGATAAACGAAGTAAACGGGATGAGTTAAAGGAAAAGAAATTTAATGCGTTGACTGAAAAGGCGAAAGGGAGTCAAGAAACTAATAATCCCGAAAAGTCAATTAAGGACTAAGGGGGCAGTATACGTGAATATTGAATGTGAATGGTGTACCAGTCCAAATGTACTACAAACCACGGAATCTGTTTACTGGGAATTACCGGATGGCTCGCGGGCGATTGAAATTACTGAAACTCCCACATACCGCTGTCCCGACTGTGACATGGTTTATCAAAGCGAGGTTATTGTCAAAGAAATTGAAAATCACTTGTATTTAATTGATTGCAAGAAAATTGAAAAGATCATTACCTTTGAAGACTTAATGAAAATCCCAAGATTATTAAAAAAGAATTATTTTGATTTTTCCTCGTAAAGAAAGCGCCCGGATATTCCCGGCCGCTTTTTTCTATTGTTTCTGGACGATTTCTAAAGATTCCGCTATAGTAATTAAAAACTGTATCTTAAAAAAGAAGGGCAATCATTTATGAGAAAATCATTTTATCATTTTTTAATGAAATATAGACATCCTGCTCCAAAGGATGCAATTAGTTCGTTTGCAAACCATGCCTATTTGGACCATGGTTTTCCGAAGACAGCGGAGGATTACCATGAATTGAGTTCCTATCTCGAACTAAATGGACAATATTTAGACTCGATGACAATTTTTGATGAAGCATGGCAGCAATATATTGCCTCCGAAAGTTGAATATTAAGAACAAAGGAATCGCCTTTAAATTTAGAGGCGATTTTTCCAATTTATAAAAGGCATGCGCGATATTTTTTCCCGTGCATATACTATTGTAATCAATTTTTACGACTAATCCATTTGAGGGGATGGGAGGACATTGGCAAAAAGAAAAAAACCAAAGTATCAGATTGGTGATACGGTAGTGATCACCATTTATGGCACCGTCGGAAAGGTAACAGATATAAAATGGCTGGAAGGTAAGTATGTTTATGAAGTAAATAAGAGTGACGGCTTATTCATTGAAGAAGCCTTACAATTACTTTCAGAATATGATGGCACTGTTATGGAACAAGAACAGATTGATATAGAGTATAAGTTTTTCTTCGGTGATTTAGTTCAAGTAAGCGGTTATGGTGCCGATTTATTTAAGGTCGTTGGCTTTCGGACAGAAATTTGGCGTTACAAAGAGGATGCCTGGGAAGATGTCATTTATGAACTTTCAAGGGTAAGTGATGGGGAATGGCTTGAAGCAGGTGAAGAAGAGTTGACCCTTGTTGCTGATGCGGAGAGTGCAGATACATTTATCCAAAAACTTGGTCTTCTATACTTAGTCAATAAGAAAGAACCAGCCGAAATAAATCCTAAACTTCAAAATATGATCAGAAAAGCAGAATTTGAGGAAATGGAACGGAAAAAGGAAAAAAAGGAATTAATTGATCATCTATTAGACATATTTAACGATTACCGGATTTTATATGAAATGTTTCAGGATCAAGAATACTATCAAGTAATGCGGGTGATTCTCAGAAAGTTAGAAACACTTGTAAGTAATGATGGCAAGAGCCATGTATAAGCTACCAACCTGAAATCACAAAAAATAAATATATCACAAACGGTATACCGGCCCATTTTATCAAAGAAAACATCGTGTCAATAATTTTCTCAAATAGCTGGAGGGTGACCCCATCCTCACGGTTAACATCGTCTCTAAATGCCTCTAATTTCGACTGCAGATGTAACATTTAACCACCTCATCTTGTCTTTTTTACATCCTATGCTTGTCTACTGAAAAAAAGACATGTTAGCTTTTTAAATAATTTATTACTGCTGCAAGTTTTTCGAATCCATCAATCGGCGATAGGAAATCAAAGTAACTAGCATGAAAAAGTCAGGTACATCATACATTCTCTAAAAAGGGGGCGATGCTATGAGAGAAATTGAAGTATTTATTGATACAGAAGAAATTGCCGAATTTTTCTTTCATGAGCTTGTGAAAAGGGGATACGTTCCTAGTGAAGAAGAATTAGAAGAACTCGCTGACATTACATTCGAATACTTAATTGAAAAAAGCATTATTGACGAAGAGGTGGATGAATAAAACCTAGTATAATCATGAAGAGAAAAAACTCTTCCTTCATATAGATAAAAACGAAAGACGAGCATTTGGTGCTCGCTTTTTGTTTGGCCAAAACTGATATTGTAGTAGACCCAAAATCAACGAAACTTTTAATTTTTTTCTGCGTATATATTTTATAGCAAAAAAGTTGTTCAATTATGAGGAGGAGAAAGCATGTCATTTTTTAATAAAGTATTCGCAAGTGTAGGAATCGGGTCGGCTGCAGTAGACACGAAGCTGGAGAAGGACACGTATATGCCCGGCGAGACTGTCCAAGGGGTGGTGGAGATTAAAGGGGGCAAGGTGGAACAGGTAATTGACGAAATTTACCTTACCTTAAATACTACCTATTTAAGAGAGTCAGATGATCGGAAATATACAGTAACAGCCGACATCGATCGATTCCGTTTAACAACTCCTTTTACTATTAGGTCCAATGAGAAGAAAGAAATACCATTCTCATTTCAACTTCCATTTGAAACGCCGCTTTCAATTGGCAGGTCGAAGGTGTGGGTGACTACAGGTTTAGATATTAAGGGCGGCGTGGATCCAAGCGATAAAGATTATCTAAAAGTTGTGCCTAATCCGTTAATGTCTGCAGTATTTAATGCAGTTGACAGTATGGGCTTTAGAATACGTGAAGCTGACTGTGAGGAGGCTCCAAGAAGATTACGAGGACGGCTGCCATTTGTCCAAGAATTTGAGTTTGTACCAGTATCAGGTCCATTCCGCGGCAGATTGGATGAATTAGAGGTAGTCTTCTTCCCTGCAGGAAATGGTACCATCGATATTATGTTCCAGGTAGACCGACGAGCAAGGGGACTATCAGGGTTATTCTCAGAGGCATTGGGGACAGATGAAACAAATGTAAGATTAACGGTAACAAACGCTGATATTCCGTATTTACAACAAAAAATTCAAAGTGTGATTCAGCGCTATTCCTAAAATTCATTAAAAAAAATGAAAATCGACAAAAAAAGTGCGGTTTCTTTGAAGGATTCGACCATGCCTATCGCCAATTATTAGAATAGATAATTAACTCTAATAATTGGAGGTAAATGATGATCAAAATGTTAACAAAAAGAGCATGTATTCCATACGATGTGACGATCTTTCAAACTCCAAAGTACCGAGAACGTAAAGGGTTTCAAGAGGTATATCGAACAATGATTGACGCTAATAATCGTAAACATTGTTTACAGGAGACCTTTAGGCGCTTTAATGTAACTGACAGAATTCCGGCTAATTATAAAGGGAGATTCCTTGCTACAGGAGACATTATCTTAATTGACGAAGGCCGGGCTGGCCAATATTATTATCAACTAAAACCAGGCGGCTGGTTCCCGATCAATCGAATTGTGATTCGCTAATAAATGACCAATAAACCTAAGGAAACCACCTTAGGTTTATTTTAATATTTAGCTTTTCCGGCCGCCGGTTGCGTTATGTTCTTTCGCGTGTACTTCGTGTTCTGCTACTATGGCCTCAGCTGGGATATGGTTATTTTTCTTTTGCCCATTGATTCGGCTTCGGTGTTTTTTTCCCATCCTTTATCCCTCCTTTTTAATCTAGGAATAGCTTCCCTCAAATTCGAAAAAACATGTCAAATTTGTGATGTCCTTTTCCATCCGAATTCGAATATGGTATAGTGACATTGGTACAGACAATTAACTGTACTTACTTTTGATTGGAGGTAATTGTGATGAGCGTACATATTGGAGCAAAAGAGAATGAAATTGCCGAAACGGTATTACTGCCTGGAGATCCGCTTCGAGCTAAATATATCGCTGAGACATTTTTAGAGGATGCCAAATGTTATAACGAAGTTAGAAATATGTTTGGTTTTACTGGAACATATAAAGGAAAAAGAATTTCTGTTCAAGGGACAGGAATGGGTGTCCCTTCTATTTCTATTTATGTAAATGAATTAATGCAAAGCTATCATGTTCAAAATTTAATCCGTGTTGGTACTTGCGGTGCGATTCAAAAGGATGTAAAGGTCCGCGACGTGATTTTGGCAATGACCAGTTCTACAGATTCAAACATGAACCGGCTAACCTTTGGTCATGTTGATTTCGCTCCGGCGGCAAACTTTGATTTACTTAAAAACGCCTATGATGCTGGAGTAGCAAAGGGCCTAAATTTAAAAGTAGGCAATATTTTTACGGCTGATTCTTTCTATAATGACAATGCTGAGCTTGAAAAATGGGCTAAATACCAAATTCTTGCGATTGAAATGGAAACAACTGCACTTTATACGTTAGCAGCTAAATTTGGCCGAAAAGCTCTTTCCGTTCTAACTGTTAGTGATCATATTTTAACTGGCGAAGAAACAACTGCGGAGGAACGACAAGTTACATTTAATGACATGATTGAGGTCGCATTAGAAGCAGCAATCAAAGAATAATACCATTTCAAAACCTCTTCCAATTGGAAGGGGTTTTTCTTTTTAAAATGATAAAGGAACAAACGGACAACGTGGAGAATAATTAATCAAAGATGCGTCTGGCAAAGGATAAAGAGGTGAAGGAAATGAAGGAGCAGCTCAATTTAGATATTTCAGGAATGACATGTGCTGCCTGTTCAGCAAGAATAGAAAAAGTACTTAACAAAATGGACGGTGTTGAAGCGAATGTAAATTTAGCAATGGAGAGTGCAGCCATTTCCTTTGATAACGAATTTGTTTCAAGCAGTGATATTTTAACAAAGATTGAAACAATCGGGTATGGCGCTAAAGAGAAAGTGGAAAGTGAGACGAAGCAGCAATTAAAAGCGGAAGAAATTAACCGAAAAAAACGGAAATTTTATCTTTCCGTGATTTTGTCCCTTCCGCTCGTGTATACAATGCTTACGCACTTGCCGATCGAAATTGGCTTGCCAATGCCAAATTTTTTTATGAACCCATGGTTTCAATTGCTTCTAGCCACTCCAGTCCAGTTTTATGTAGGCGGCCAGTTTTACATTGGTGCCTATAAAGCCCTTAAAAATAAAAGTGCAAATATGGATGTCCTTGTTGCCTTGGGCACTTCATCTGCCTATTTTTATAGTCTTGCAGAAGGCATAAAGACAATTGGAAATCCATTTTACGTGCCTCATCTCTACTTTGAAACGAGTGCAGTTCTCATTACCTTAATTCTTTTAGGTAAATTATTTGAAATGATAGCTAAAGGAAGAACCACTAATGCCATTTCTGAACTGCTCAACCTTCAAGTAAAGGAAGCAACGGTAATAAAAGAAGGGAAAGAATTTCAAATTCCGACTGAGGATGTAAAAGTTGGAGACCGATTACTGGTAAAGCCGGGTGAAAAAATTCCTGTGGACGGAATCGTTTTATTAGGGCAATCTTCTGTAGATGAATCGATGATTACGGGTGAATCGATTCCTGTCGAAAAAAATGTGGGTGATATTTTAATCGGTTCTACCATAAATAAAAATGGAACTTTAACGTTAAAAGCGACGAAGGTTGGGAAGGATACTGCTCTTGCTGGTATTGTCAAAATTGTTGAGGAAGCACAGGGCAGTAAAGCCCCCATCCAACGTCTTGCGGATACAATTTCCAGTTACTTTGTTCCTGTTGTTGTCTCCATTTCTTTGCTGACTTTCATTATTTGGTATTTCTTTGTAAATCCTGGGGATTTTCCGGCAGCATTAGAGACGGCCATTGCTGTTCTTGTCATTGCCTGTCCTTGTTCACTTGGTCTTGCAACCCCCACCTCCATTATGGTAGGTACAGGAAAAGGAGCTGAAATGGGGATTCTTTTTAAAGGTGGAGAGCATTTAGAAACTGCACACAAAATTAATGCGATTGTCCTTGATAAAACGGGGACGATTACAGAGGGGCATCCCATCGTTACAGATTTTATTGCCTATCAGGATGAGAAAAAGGTCTTGCAATATTTAGTGTCTGCCGAAAAATCATCGGAACATCCTTTAGCGGATGCCATTATAAAATATGGAATGGAAAGACGATCGAGTACCCTTCCGGTTAAACGGTTTAAGGCCATCCCAGGGTATGGAATTGAAGCAAAGATAGGGGAAGACGAAACGTATATCGGGACAAGGAAATTAATGGAATTAAAGGGTATTGCCTGCGACAAGGTTGAAGAAGATCTACTGCGCTTTGAAACGGAAGGTAAGACGGCAATGTATATTGCTATTAATTCTGCCATCATGGGCTTGGTGGCGGTGGCCGATACCGTAAAAGAAAACGCAAAGCTTGCGGTTACACAACTAACCGAATTAGGGATCGATGTGTATATGCTCACAGGGGATAATAAACGTACCGCCAAAGCGATTGCCTCACAGGTAGGGATTAAAAAAGTCATCGCAGAAGTCTTACCGGAAGAAAAGGCTAAACAAGTGAAGGAACTCCAGCTGAAAGGCATGGTCGTCGCGATGGTTGGGGATGGGATTAATGATGCACCGGCACTCGCTGTTGCAGATATTGGAATTGCCATTGGTACCGGGACAGATGTTGCCATAGAAGCGGCAGACATTACGATACTTGGCGGTAATCTGACTTTGATTCCTAAGGCACTCGCCTTAAGTAAAAAAACAATGAAGAACATCCGCCAAAACCTTTTTTGGGCTCTTGTCTACAATGCTGGCGGGATTCCGATTGCTGCCTTCGGATTATTAGCCCCATGGGTAGCGGGCGCAGCTATGGCCTTTAGTTCGGTATTCGTTGTTACAAACTCACTGCGTTTGAAACGCGTTAAGATTGAATGAATAAAAGTAAAACGTAACAGCACGACCTAATTAATGGTGGTGCTGTTTATCTTTATTTACATTTTAGAAGGGTCTTTATTATTTTCATTAACTTTTCTTTGTTAATTTTATAAAAAAGATGTTATTCTAATCACTAAGGGTTTACTTTTATAAAAAGTATCTAAAAATAGCTTTTGAAAATTATGAAAACAACCTGGCTGTTGGGATTTCTGCAGCGATTGGGTAATTCATATTTTTATCGTGAATGAAAGTGGTGAAGGCTTTGGATGAAAAAAATGAGGAACAAAAGAAAATGGAAGAGTTCAAGGTAGAACATGACCATACCGTAGAAAACAAACCTGGTTATATTCGCTTGAAAAAGTTTCACTTCATTATGCTGTTATTTTTACTTGTTTTCCTATCGGCAGGGATAACTACATTTGCACTTGCATTTGGAAAAGAAAAAGTAGTAACGGTAGCACCGGAAAGAACAGAATTCAATAAACTTTATGAAGCATTCGATACATTGAAAAAAGGATACTACAAGGATGTGAACCAACAAAAGCTCATCAATGGAGCAATTGATGGAATGGTAGCATCGCTTGATGACCCATATTCTGACTATATGAGCAATGAAGAAGCTAAGAGCTTTCATAGTAGTATTTCTTCCTCCTTTGAAGGAATTGGTGCTGAAATACAGGAAAAAGATGGGCATATAATTATTGTTTCTCCAATTAAAGGATCTCCAGCTGAAAAAGCCGGCTTAAAACCAAATGATATGATAACCCAGGTGGATGGAAAAAGCCTTCAGGGAATGAATTCAACACAAGCCGTGACGTTAATTAGAGGAAAAAAAGGAACGAAGGTTGAATTAACGATATCTAGACCTGGTATGGATGCACCAATGACTGTGCCAATTGTCCGTGATACAATTCCGATTGAGACCGTTTATGGTGAAATGGTCGATGACACGATTGCAAAAGTCCAAATAACAAGCTTTTCCACAAATACTTCCAAAGAGCTTGTCGCTACGTTAAATGATTTACAGAAAAAAGGCATGAAGGGTCTCGTGTTAGACTTGCGACAAAATCCGGGGGGATTATTAGATCAAGCAGTAAGTATTACAAGCATGTTCGTACCGAAAGGGAAAATTATTGTCAAAGAAGAAGATCGTAACGGAAAAATAAAGGAAATCGCTTCACAAAATGATGGAAATCCTAATCTTCCTTTAGTTGTCTTAATTGATAAGGGCAGTGCTAGTGCATCCGAAATTTTTGCCGCAGCCGTAAAGGAATCGGCGGGTGTTCCACTTGTTGGTGAAAAGTCATTTGGAAAAGGCACCGTGCAAACGGCAGCAGATTTCAAGGATGGCTCAAACCTAAAATATACCATTGCAAAATGGTTGACACCAAATGGAAATTGGATTCATAAAAAAGGAATTGTACCCGATGTAGAAGTGGCTCTTCCTGAATATGCAACATTACCCATTATTAATCCAGATAAAGAACTAACCGAATCCACCTCTTCTACAGAAATCCAAACAGCTCAGAAAATGTTAAAAGCTGTAGGTTATGACCCGGGACGTGAAGATGGATTCTTTGATGAAAAAATGAAAGAAGCAGTCATCGCTTTCCAAACCGCACAAGGTCTACCTGCTGATGGAATATTAAAAGGTGATTCAACAATGAAACTCATGGAACTATTGCGAGAAAAAATTAAAACAAGTGATACCCAATTACAAAAAGCTGTTGATGTATTAAAAGGAAAAATAAAATAAAAGTTAACCCGATTCCTAATGGAATCGGGTCATCTTTTTGATTAAAAAACGATAGAAGGGATTAGAATGAAAAAAGCAGAAGTTTATATTTTATCGGGATTTTTAGGTAGTGGGAAAACTACATTATTAAAACGACTGTTAGAGGATGAACAAAAGGCAGGACGAAGAGTCGCAGTCATGATGAATGAATTAGGAAAGGTATCGATTGATTCAGATGCGATTACAGATGATGTTGAGCTGAAAGAGCTGTTAGGCGGTTGTATTTGTTGTTCGATGCAGGATAAGCTTGAAGCCCAGCTCCAAGGTTTATTATTAGTTGAACAGCCAGATGTTATTTATATTGAAACAACAGGAGCGGCCCATCCTGTAGAAGTATTGGATTCGATCCTCTCCCCATTGTTTGCAGATAAATTAGTCATTAAGGGCATAATTACAACCGTTGATGGCAGGAGATGGAAAGAACGAAAGACATTAAGTCCGCAGTTGCAGCAACTAATCCTCGAGCAGGTAAGACATGCTGACTTTATCATTATTAATAAATTGAACGAATTAACAGAGATGGAGCAAGTAAGTATTACTTTTGAAATTCAGGGACTCAATCCCAATGCCACATGTCTGCTGACAAATTATTCTCAGGTTTCAATCGATCCACTTAGAAACTTATCGGTATCCTTTGAGAAAGATTCCCAAAGGATTGAGTTGAATTTAACAACTTTTGTGTATCAATTTAAGGAATCGATTAACCATACTAGATTTGAGGATTTTTTAAAAGATCTGCCTGATACGATTTATCGAATAAAAGGATATGTTAAGTTTCAATATTCACAGCAGCCGTTTCTATTTCAATTTTCCTATGGTATGCCATTATACATAAAGGAAGAAATGAATTTGCCGCTAAATCTTGTTTTTATCGGCGAGAAGATCGATTGGAATGTGATTCAAGAAAAGCTTGTCAGTCTTGAAAAATAAAAGAAAATCAGTCATAGATGCATGATAATTTCTTGTTAAGGTAACTCTTTTAATGAAGCAAAAATCCATTAAAAGGGGGTCTTTTATGAAGAAAGCAGCATGTTTAATCCTGTTAGTTTATAACCTCCTAAATGGACAAGGGGTCCAGGCAGCATCTGATATTAGTTATAAAATTGACATGATGAACTGGAAAGAAGTGAATCATTTATTACCTAAATACACAAAATTCACGGTTTTGGATGTAGAAACAGGAAAACGTTTCAAGGTACAAAGACGTGCGGGAAGTCATCATGCCGATGTACAGCCGTTAACCACAAAAGATACAAAAGTAATGAAAAGGATCTACAGTGGAGAGTGGAGTTGGAAACGACGAGCTATTATTGTAATTCACAAAGATCGTTGGATTGCAGCATCGATGCATGGAATGCCTCATGGTGCTGGAGCACTTAAGAATAATTTTCCCGGTCATTTTTGCATTCATTTTTTTGGGAGTACAACCCATCGTACCAATTCAATGGACCTTTCCCATATGCTTATGGTATTGAAGGCGTCGGGGAAATTAAATGATTACCTTAGTAAAGCAAATCCATATGAGGTCATTAACGCCTATATAGCAGGTTTTAAGCAGCAGGATGAACGAATTACATCATTGGCCTCTTTACAAAAAATTTCTTGGAAGCCGATTTTAGGGAAAATCGAGAACGTAACACTATCAAGAATAGAGCTACTGCCTCCTGAGGATTTAACTGAAGAACTCAGCTTGGATGTCCCAGCTGTAGTTGATTGGTTTATAGAGGACAGAGGCAGGCAAACATTTAGAGGAGAAATTCATTTAGTCAGATTTTCACAAGTTGATGGTTGGAAAGTGGATTCAGTGAATTTTTTAAAGGAAAGTCATCTTCCGTAAAAAAAAACACCTTTATGAGAATCCTCTCATGATTAAAGGTGTTTTTTACTGTGGGTTATGCTTGTTCCCCGAACTTGATAAACGTTCGCTCGTCTTCTATTAGGCCGCAGGCACCACATTGAACTCGGGCTGCCGGCCCGTTGTAGGGAAGATGAAAGGGTTCTAACTCGTTTTCACCATATTCCCGTACCACTGCTCCTGATTGCGGGTCCAGTTTCACAGAGTGAGAAATTTGTTGAATGATATTGAAGCGGCTGCGATTGGTTTTACAATTTGGGCATTTATAGGGAGTTGACATATATTTCTCCTTTCTAAGCATTGTTAAAATCTATTTTTTGCATTAATGGAAGTAAATATGTAACAATGCATGTGAAGGGGAAAGGGGAGATGTTTTTTGGCAAACGAAATCGTTGATTATGAACTTGTTTTAATGGCATATCGCTCGATTTGGAACAATCGAGTATTAGCTACAGAGACTAGAACATGTAAAGAGACGTTATTTGAGGCGATGAAGCGGGAGCTTCTAGATGAAAACTCCCATCCAAGAATCAGAAAAAATAAGTATGAAAAATATTATTCAGCGGTCAAGCGAACAATGGATTCCTCGATCTCTAGTGAGACTAAGTGTCAATTAATAAAATTGTATATTGAAATGATGGAAGAAATGGGTTAGGAGAGAAGATCATGAAGAAAATGTTAGTAATTTTATTAACCGTTATTTCTCTTAGCATCACAGTTTCCTGTGCTAAGCAGGAAAATGAAAATGTCGGGAAACTGCCTGAAATGTTAGATGTTAAATTGTCCATAAACCCTGAAACAGGAGAATTACAAAAACCAATAACATTTGAAGCAAAGGTAACCCAGGGGAATGAAGAGATAACTGATGCTGACGTTATTTTTGAAATTTGGCGTGCAAAAGATGAAAAACACGAAAAAATAGAAATTAAACATACAAAAAATGGGGTTTATCGTCTTGAGAAATCATTCGAGCAAGATGGGACGTATTATATTATTTCACATGTAACAGCAAGGGATATGCATAATATGCCGAAAAAGGAATTTATCGTCGGGACGCCAAGTGATCCTGAAGATCCAAAAGCAAAACAGTCGATGGATGAAATGGAAAAGGACATGGAAGATCACTCAACCGAAGGACACTAAATTAAATGAAAAGACAGCCAGAGGTTGTCTTTTCAAGTTTTAAGATTCTTTTTTTGCTCTAAGGTTGACTTTTGCTGCTTCTTTTCCAAGTTTTTCTTTCACTATCTCATTGATTTTATCAGAAATATCCCCCTCATAGGTTGAGCCAATATTTAGTTTTCCGGATAATTCCTTTATTCCTAGTTGGCCAAAATTATTGGCGTAATCTAAATGTTCTATTACGATGCTATCTACCTGAAGGTGTTCAATTTGAATGGTCGGAGCACTTTCCTTCTCCTTTTCCGTTGCCTGAGGAGGTAGGCTTTGTGCTGGGTTCTTACCCGCTTTCACCTCTTTAATAGCTGATTCCAAAACTAAAACTTTCATCTCCAAATCTGATATTTTCTTCGTTAAGCTCTTAGTTGAAGAGAACAAGCGAATGAAAAATCGCATAAATACCCTCTATTCAGAATTGGTTTGGTCAAAGGCAATGGGGATATTTTCTATTTCATCTCGATAAAAGGGCATCACAATAGTTAATACACCATTACGGATTTCCGATTTAACTTTATTCATCAAGATCGGGTAAGGCAGGGTTAATTCCTTTTTAAATTGACGATTGGCGCGTTCCTTTAAATAATATTGGCGATTTTGATGCAGGGCTTTAAATTCTCCTGCAATGGTTAATAACTGCTGCTGGATAGAAATTTGAAGATCTTCCTTTGTTAAGCCGGGAATTTCCGCTTCAACAACTAATTCTTGGTCAGATTCATACAAATCACATTTTGGAAAAAGTTCATTTACAGTTGTTTGGGGATTTCGGGACAAATGATTCCTGGAGCTTTTTTTATTATTCTCTTCAAAAATTTGATTCCAAAATTGATCTGATTGAAATTGCTTGGCAACATCCAGCCATTTTTTTAGCTTATCCACTTCCATTAAATCCACCCCTTATGTGAATCCCTATTTTCATCATATTTTTTATTATTAGAAACATGCAAAAAAAAACGACGTTTACATAATTTCCGTCACGTCGATTTGTGAATACTGCATATCAATATTTTTAGGGATTCTTATTTCAAGGACCCTATCTTTATAGTTCGCTGCTGCCCCCTTCTTTTTAACAATGGCTGGAAGGGTGATGGTGTTTGAATCCTCTTGCTGCGGGATATGCTCAACGATTAACTGATTTGATGTATGATAAAGGCGGAGCTGCTTTAGCCAATCTTCATTTGGAATGGGGATTCTTACAAATACATAATCATGTGTTTCAAATGCAGAGGAATTTAATGGGCCATTGGCTGCATGCTGCTTTTCGGCTGATGACTGGAAGCCGTTGAATAAATCTTGGTGATTCATCATACCTCGCATGTTTGGCATCATTTTTTCTACCAGGTCTTGGACATAATTGTTTATTTCCTCTGGTTTCATTTTTTGCATCGAGTCCTTCATGTCTTTTGTGAAAGGGAACATATTCCAAGGAAACATTTGATTTCAACCTCTCTATGACTAAAATTGATTCGAAACTGGTAAAGAAGGGTTCGCAATCTGATCTTGATCAGTAATATCTGGATCAACGTTGCTATTTAATGAAAATGAGCTTGCAGGGGATATGTCACCTAAAGCAAAATTGATTCCTATCCATTTTTGGTTGGCTGTATGGCTATTTTGGACGGCAGGTCCTAATGAAATATTTGCATTATTATTAATGGAGTTGGTTTTAATATTAAAAATATTTATTTGAAAAGGCATTTTTTTCAGTCCTTTAAATTGAATTGCTAAAGGCGTTAGAAGGATTTGCGATATCTCCCATATCGTTGACATCAGGATCAATAAAGACATTTTCCATTGCGGCTGTTGGCGGTGCAAAATCTCCAAATGAAGAATTCTGACCTTGGGATTTAGAATTTGCCGTATGGGCATTATGGAGGGCTTCTCCGATGTTGACAGACCCGTTGTTTGATACACTGTTAATTTTTAGGCTGAAGATGTTAATTACAGTCTGCATCCTGTCACATCCTTTTTTATTGATACCCCATCATATGCAAACTCTTGCCCATCCGTTATTAAAACTTCAGGAAACTGCTTCTGGATAAAACTTATCAATTTGGACATAATTAAAATTTGCAAATATAAACAATTCTTTTTAACATATAGTAAAGAGAGAATTTAAATTAGAGAGGTAATGTGTTGTGAATAAGAAAACGGCTTTGATTACAGGAGGAGCTTCTGGTATCGGGAGAAAAACCGCCATTCAGCTTGCAGAAAATGGGTATCAGCTTGTGATCAACTATCGACATAGTGAATCAGAAGCGGTTTTCTTAGCCAAGCATTTAACTGGATGTTTCGGTACGAAAAATATCACCATTAAAGGGGATGTCGCAAATCAAGAGGATTGTACGCGGATTGTAAATGAGACCCTAAAGGCGTATTCGACCGTAGATGTTATAGTGCATAATGCCGGCCCATACATACATGAAAGAAAAAAAACAACAGATTACACCTTTGAAGAATGGAATTACTTAATTCAAGGGAATTTGTCGGCTGTTTTCTATTTGTCAAAGTTGATTATACCTGTTATGCGAAAACAAAAATGGGGCAGAATCATCACACTCGGATATGACAGGGTAGAAACTGCACCTGGGTGGATTTATCGTTCGGCCTTTGCCGCAGCCAAGACAGGACTTGCCTCCTTAACCCGTTCGATTGCAATTGAGGAGGCAGAAAACGGAATTACCGCAAATATGGTCTGCCCGGGTGATATAACAAGTGACTGGAAAGAAAAAGGTATCAGTGACGCAATCACAGCGTGCAAAGGTAATCAACCATTAGGAAGGCAAGGTACAGGCGAGGACATATCCAGGGTGATTGCCTTTCTAACAGACGAAAAATCGGATTTTATTACAGGGAGCATTATTCCGGTAACAGGCGGGGTGGATGTGCTAGGGAAAGCGTTAAAAATATAGCTTAAAGAGCAGTAAACAAGGCATGATTTTATCATTTTTCTAACTATTCGATTTTCAGGAATGAAATCTGTTGCTTTTGTGGATAATAGAGAGTAATCATCTATGAAAGGAGCAAAGAAAAATGAGTTTTAACATGAATAGAATCAATCCAAATCAAACCCAAGTGTTTTTTCATGATGGCCGCTTTGAAACATTGACAAATGAGGAATTAGAAGATTTTTTGCTCCAAATGGGTCTTAGTGATGTAAATGAAACCATTGAACAAAATGTATTGGAATAATAGGAAATCATTTTTTAAGTATAAATAAAAGCAATCGGCATTGGCCGATTGCTTTTTATGCTTCTAACAAATGAGAAGAATCCGTTTGTTGGGAGCCGGTTCGTAACAGATGAAAGGTATACAAATCTTTTGGAATTTCGTATAAATCATACACTTCACCGTTAGCGTTCAATTGCTGATAAATGGAACTTCTTGTTTCATTCGCTTTCACAACATATGGTAGTTTTTCCGCGGCCTTAATGGAGCGGATATTTACTTTTCGGATTCGCATAAAAACTGTCTCGATCCCTGCTTCGTAAAATAGTTCTTGAAAAAAGGCATCTTTGGCAGGGCTGTTATACCCTTTGCCATGAAAAGGCTTCCCTAGCCATGTTCCTAAAAAACCAGCTTGATTTTCAATATCATATAAGTTAATTGTACCAATTGGTGAACCCCATTCATCGAGAATCGTCCGTGAAATACATTCACCGCGCTCTTCAGCTTCAATTGTTTGCTTTGTTATAAAAATGAATTCTTCATAGGAATCAGCTTTTTGACGTACAAAAGGGAAGACATCAGGGTGCGTCATTAATTCGTACAATGTATGGCTGTCATGAAGATCACGTTTCTTCAACATGAGAATCCCTCCATTAGGGCATACCGATCCCACGTTAGAAGTAGCGGCCCACCCTCGAAATTTTTTATAAAGTTACGTAAAAAATTTCGGGGTGGGAATCGAACCCACTAGAACCAGAATAACTGGTGGCGCACCATTTGCCTTCCCTATTTCATTTTTTTTGTTAACAGAATTTTGTTCGTAAACCCCCATAGATTTTCAGATCTAAAACAGTTTCACTTAGAGTATAATACAAGAAAATGAGAAAAAAATAAATAGTTTTTTTGTCAGTTTTTCGATAATATTTTTTACCAATTTTCAACAAATTTCTACGTTTCGATATAAACAAATTCGCCGCCAATCATCGTCCATTTTGGCTTTGAGAGATAATGGAAAGGATGATGGCTCCAGAGGACTAAATCCGCATCTTTCCCTTCCTCGATACTGCCAACCTTATCGTCAATTTTTAAATTTCTTGCCGGTAGAATGGTAATGCCCTCAAGTGCTTTTTGCTCTGCTAATCCTTCTCGGACAGCTAAGCTTGCACAAATATTTAAGTATTGGATTGGTGTGTATGGATGATCTGTCGTAATCGACACTTCGACACCGTGATCGGTCAATTCCTGATATGTCTTCCAGGTTTTATTTTTTAATTCGACTTTTGATCTTCTAGTCAGTGTGGGCCCAACGGAAACCTTTAAATCGATTTCAGCTAATTCACCGGCAATTAAATGTCCTTCGGTGCAATGCTCAATTCGTAAATCCAGATTAAATTCTTCGGCGAACCTTAATGCAGTGATAATATCATCTGCTCGGTGTGCATGGATTCTTACCGGTATTTCCCTTTTTAGTGCCATAACAATCGGTGCAATTCTCAGTTCTTCAGGGTCATCAGCATGGATGGCTTGGTAGAATGCTTCTCTAAGCATCCCCATAATTCCCATTCTAGTGATGGAATGACTATTGCCGTTACTGTGAATTCTTTTTGGGTTTTCACCTAAAGCAATTTTTAATCCGGCAATTTCCTGGACGAGCATTTTTTTTATATTTTTTCCAGTAGTTTTGATTACAGAAGTGGTTCCCCCAATTACATTAGCACTTCCAGGCATAACGTGAACGGTAGTAATTCCGCTTTTAACTGTATCAGTAAACGCGGGATCCAATGGATAGACCCCATCAATGGCTCGGATATGTGGTGTGAGGGCTTCTGCTGTTTCGTTTGCATCATTTCCGGCCCACCCAGTACCCTCATCATAAAGTCCTAAATGTGTATGAACATCAATAAATCCCGGAAAAAGATAATAACCACGGCAGTCTATAATCGTTACAGATAAATCAGACGTAAGATTTCGACCGATTTTTTTTATTTTTCCAGTTTCAATCAGGACATCGATATTTTTAAGCGGTTTGGATGTAACCGGATAAACATTGGCATTTTTTAAAAGTATTTTTGTCATAATAAAACCTTTCCTTATGTTGTTAACTATATTTTATCTATTTTAGCAACATATGTGCCTAAGGAAAAGACGGGAATAGGTTGCTTTTAAATATTTTGGCGGAATTTTTTGTAATTGATGAAACCTTTAATGAAACGTTGCGTAAATAATAAGGTAAGGAAAAATATTTCCAATGGAGGAAATGATCATGATTAAAAGTGAAGAAAGGTTAATGGCTGCCGGTTTGTATGTGCTGAGCTTATTTTTCCCCATTTTAGCTCCGCTGATTATTTGGTTAATAAAAAAGGATGAGTCAACATTTATTGACTATCATGGGAAAGAGTATTTTAATTTCTTTATTTCCTATTTGGTTTATTCAGTGGTAGCAGGAATCTTAACTCTGGTCATTATCGGTATTTTTCTTCTATGGGCACTTGGAGTTGCAGCACTTATTTTTAGTATTATCGCAGCCGTTAGAGCATACGAAGGGAAAGAATATCAATTTCCGTTTATTTTCAGGCTAATTAAATAAAAACATATTTTGAAACCCGGCAAAAATTTTTGCCGGGTTTTTGAACGTTTTTCTAGTTCGAACGTCATATGAATGAAAGAGAAGAAAAATTAGGGGGAAAGAACATGGAATCTCTAGGAAGTTATTTGCCGATTATCGCGCCAATCGTTATTATCCAACTTATATTACTGATTATTGCCATTATTGATCTTGTTAAAATTGAAAAAACAAATGGGCCAAAGTGGTTATGGGCACTAATTATTTTATTCATCAATATCATTGGCCCCATCCTTTATTTTGTGATTGGAAGGAGAAGTAACTAATGCCTCTTATTCAAATTACAGGTTTAAAAAAGAGCTTTCAAGGGATAGAGGTGATAAAAGGGCTTGATTTTACATTAGAAAAAGGAAAATGTATTGCTTTATTAGGCCCTAATGGTGCGGGAAAAACAACCACTCTAAGAATGCTTTCGGGACTAATGAATCCGACGAGTGGAAGAATTAACTTTACCAAATCGAAAAAAAACGAGGATATCCGTGATTTAATTGGATATCTTCCACAGTTTCCAGTGTTTTACGAGTGGATGTCCGGTCTTGAATTTTTAGTATATGTAGGTAAATTAGCGGGCTTAACCGGCAAAGAAGCGAAAGAGCGATCCCTGGAACTACTGCAGCTTGTAGGCATTTTAGATGCGAAAAATCGTAAGGTTGGTAAATATTCCGGAGGGATGAAGCAACGGTTAGGTATTGCCCAAGCCTTAATTCATCGACCACAGCTAATCATGCTGGATGAACCTGTCTCTGCCCTGGATCCAATAGGCAGGAGGGAAGTTCTAGATCTGCTCGAGGGATTAAAAAAAGAAACAACCATATTATTTTCAACTCATATTTTAAGCGATGCTGAAGAGGTTTGTGACAAAATTCTGTTTCTACATAACGGAGAAATTGTTGAATCAGGAACCATGGCAGAGCTTCGAGAGCGACATCAGCAAGCAAAAATTGACTTATACTTCAGAGGAAAAGCCGAAGATTATAGTTCAATCTTCACATCGGATGAATTAACACAATCTCTTAGGAACGAAGGAAATCGGGTCAGCATTTTTGTGGAAAATATTGCCCTGGCAAGGCAGTCATTTTTAAAGCGGATTTCGGAACAAAATTTGCCGCTTGAGAAATTTGAAATAAGCAGTATGACCCTTGAAGACGTGTTTATGAAGGTGGTGGGGAAATGAACCAATGGCTGACATTGCTGCAAAAAGAGATAGTAGAAATGTGGAGAAATTTCAAATGGATTTGGGTGCCGATTACCTTTATTTTACTGGGGGTTCAACAGCCAATTACCACGTATTACATGCCGCAAATTCTCGATTCAGTCGGAAATTTGCCGGAAGGTGCGGTGATCAAGATTCCCACGCCATCTGCCGGAGAAGTGTTAGTTCAGGGGCTTGGACAATATACGACACTAGGTGTATTGATTATAGTCCTTTCAACGATGGGGATTATCGCCGCAGAAAGAAAAAGTGGAGTGGCGGCAATGATTTTAGTAAAACCTGTTTCCTATCGTTCCTTTGTCACCGCCAAATGGGCGGGGGCGCTATTGTTATTGTGGTTTTCCTTTTTGATCGGTTACCTTAGCACATGGTATTACACTGGTATATTATTTGAGTGGATT
Source organism: Neobacillus sp. 19 (assembly GCF_049463095.1). Taxonomy (NCBI): domain Bacteria; kingdom Bacillati; phylum Bacillota; class Bacilli; order Caryophanales; family Bacillaceae; genus Neobacillus; species Neobacillus sp. 19. Next base: position 128,574 of record NZ_JBMPZU010000035.1, read on the forward strand.
CCAATTGCAGACTTTTTCCAATCGTACTTTTTTTATGGTCTATGGTTTTCGTTGATTTTAACCATAACGCTGTTTTTCAGTGCTTCACTCTTGTCACCTGGAATTGCCGGATTTTGCTCATTAGCGACTGTCATTGTTGTAAATTTGGTGAGCAGTACCCTTTCAAATCTGCTTGATTGGAGTCCCGCACAGCTTACGAATTATGCGAATCAAATACTGATAAATAATAGTATTCCGGATGATCTCGTTCCAGTTAGTTTAATTGCAGGAGGCAGCATCTTATTATTGTTATCTTTTAGTGTGATTATTTTTAAGAAAAAAGAATTAGCGTCCTAGGAAAATCTTTTCGTTCCACACTATAAAACTTCTATCATCTTTTTGATTACTAGTAAATAAACTGTCAATAGAGGAATTGATAAGGAGTTTAAAGAATGAGAATAAATGAATATTACCGGGATACAGCTAATTTGAACTTAAATGGTAGTATTGCAGCATTGGTTCCAACGATTTTGATTGTTGCAATCAATCTTTCCATTATTAAGCATAGTGAACTTATGCTTATGACCATTCCATTTCTATTCTATAGCCTGATTAGTTTTCAAATCTACCTACATCGAATGCGGCAATCAATAGAAATCAGCAAAAATATCCTTGAATCGGAAAATATCAATCAATCAATATTACAAGCAGAGCATCTCTTGGTATTTTACATGAATACCCAATCATCACAGGTCCACCTCTATTTTCCAAATGGCAATTTGGCAGGGATAATAAAAAAAACCCCAAAAAACGGCTGGAAGCGATTAAGGACATCAAAAACATTTGCCCTTTACAATTATGATGAAGAAGTGCTTGGATTCTTTAAAGTAAAAGGTGAAAAATCGATTAAGATTGAAGTATACGATCGGCAGAGTCGTCTTTTGGGCAGCTTAGAAAAAAAGGTTTTGGGCTGGAAGAAATCCCAAAAGGAATTGTTCGATGGTTGCGGGGGATATGTCGGTGGAATCGAAGGATCTTCTGTTTTTATGGATGAGCAAGTGCTGGACACTCAGCATCGGCAGGTTGGGAGGCTTCGCAGAGGCTGGATGCCGTTAGAATGGAGTCTGCTGTTTCCTGAACCAAATACTCCTGTATTGTCATTCAAAGAGGCTCTTGCAGAAAATGACAAGCTTCTTCGCATGTCCTTTCTCATTAACGAATATTTTATCGAAAGATAACGGTTTATAGAGTTTCCCTCATTTTCATTGTTTGATATGATAGATGAAATAATGAATTGTGGGGGTTTTACTGTGCAAATTGAATTAATTAAAGGACATGGTTCAGGTAATGATTTTCTTATTATCGATGAACTAACAAATGGATATTCATTTTCTGAAAGCGAACGTGCGAATCTCGCTAGATTATTGTGTAATCGACAGTCTGATTTGGGAGCAGATGGGATTCTTTTTGTGATGAAGAGTGATCGTGCAAGAGCAAGAATGCGTGTGTTTAACGCAGACGGTTCTGAGGCTTCCATGTGTGGAAATGGTCTTCGCCTTGTGGCTAGAGTCGTTTGTGAACAGTTTGGCCTAACTGAAGCGATAATTGAAACAATGAAAGCGAATCTTAAGGTAAGTAAACAAGAAGATCTCATTCACGATGTTCAAACGTACCAAGTGGAAATTTCTCCAGTGTTGTTTGAATTAAAGGCACTGCCTCTAAATTTAAATAAGCCTACTTTATTCAATGAAAGAATTGCAGAACTGTCCGAAGAGTTAAGGTTTACAGCACTTGCCGTACCGAATCCGCATTTAATTACGATTGTCGAAACGGATCAACTGCAAATTAACATCCAAAGACAGTTAAGTGAAAAAGTAAATGGGCCGAATGCGTTGTTTCCGGACGGTGTAAATGTCAGCTTTGTAAAGCCATTACAAAAAGGCTCTATCTATGTCAGAACATTTGAACGTGGTGTAGGGTTTACAAATGCTTGTGGTACCGCGATGTCGGCGTCCTCGGTTGTATCTTGTTTAAGTGGATTAAATGAAAATGAGAAAGTTATTGATGTTTATAATAATGGCGGCAGGGTACAATGTGTGGTTCATGAATTTGAAGGAAAATATTCAATTGATTTGATTGGGAATGCTACCTACCTCTACAAGGCTTCTGTCATGATTAATCTTGAGGATGCAACATTTTCACTAATATCTCGAGAAGAGTTTTCTGAACAGGAGACATACAAGCTGCTCGAATCCGAAGCGGGGCAGTTTTTAGAAAAGATGTTGTAAGGATAAGGTCTAGCCCTTATCCTTTTTTTAGTATATCTAGAACCGGTCCAAACGGCTGGACTTGTTTTGTTTGGAAATAATCGCTAAATGGATCCCCTTGAATGCGAATTCGGTTAAGGGCATTTTCCATATTAAAGGAAACGAGTTCTAACTTGTCATGCACTTCTTCCCAATAAAGCGGAGTGGCCACGCCGGCATGTTCGTTCCCTCTCATGGAGTAGGGTGCGACAATCGTTTTTCCTTCACTGTGCTGCACGTAATCAACATATAATCTATTTCCGCGATTTTTCTTCAAGCGTTCAATCGTAAATGAATCGGGATCCTTTGAGATTAAGTATTCGGCAATAAAGCTTGTAAATAGTCTTGTTTCTTCATATGAATAAATATTTTCCTGGAGAGGAAGGTAAATTTGCAACCCTTTATTGCCTGAGGTTTTGATGAACCCGATTAAATTCAATTGATCAAGCACTTCCTTTATATAAATTGCCGCTTTTATTGCCAATGGAAACGCGTCCTTTGAGGGAGGGTCTAAGTCAAAAACAATTTCGCTCGGTCCTTTACTGTTAATGGTTTGAAAAGGGACATGAAATTCAATCGCCAGTTGATTCCCCAGCCAAATCAGGGTTTTTAAATCATTGCATACGATATAGTCAATCCCATCAGCCAAAAATGTTTGAACAAATTCTGGTGCATAATCGGGGCAATTTTTTTGGTAAAAAGCTTCCCCAAACATTCCATGAGGATAACGAATGACGGTTAACAAACGATTCGTTAAAAACGGAAGCATGTACGGTGAAATTTTTTGTAAGTACAAGATATAATCCGCTTTCTGGATTGCATGCTCTTCCCATAATGGTTTATCAGGGTGGGTAATATCCAAGTCAGAGGGTAGGTTTTTCTGTGCAAAGATAAAGCGGTCATATGAGCATTCAATAGGCTTCAAATCAAACCGGAATCGATCAAAGTGTGGTTCACGCAGCTGATTATCATAGAGTTCTAAATATTTTACCTTGAGGCAAATCGCTGGTTCAACATAAATAAATTGCCCATCCTCACTCACCATATTTTGTTTAATCGTTTGTTTGAGTGCATCCTTTTCTTCAGGTTTAAAGCCGAAAAGTACTTGGCCGATTGGAAAAATATTGCCATCCTTGTACACTCCAACATAAAAATAGCCGTTCGTCTTCTCGAAGGAAGTGATAAAGCAGTTTACATATTTCCAGTTCTTATATTTAAGCCATTGTAATGAACGCTTTCCCTCTTCCCATGGACTGTTTTTGGATTTTGCAATAATACCTTCCCCATCATATAAAACCACTTTTTCCCACAGATCATTAAAATCTGTATATGCCTCTACATATTGAAGCAGTTGGTCATTATATGGGTCAGGTTCTAAATTTAACCCTATTGATTGAAATAATTTAGCCAGTTCTGCTTTTCGTTTAAAAAAATCCCAAGAATAAAGCGGTTTTCCTTTTAGCTTTAGTAAATCAAAAATCATGAGGCGGCAGGGAAAACGAGTTGACTGTTCAGTAATTTTCTTTTCAGACTTTAACCTTCCTCTAACTTGAATGGCGGAGAAGTTGGCTTTATGTGTGTTCTCAAGGGATACAAGCTCCCCGTCCAACAGCAGCGGCAAAAATGGTTTCAATTGTTTTTCATGCTGTAATAAAAACCCCCTTATTTCTGGAAATTGCGGGAAAAGGTCCTTGCCGTTTCTGCTTGTTAACGAGATTCCTTTTGCATTCCATTCCAATAGGGCCCTAAATCCATCATATTTTACCTCATACAGCCAATCGGGCCGGACTGGCAAATCAAAGGTTAAACTTGGAAGCATTGGTTTCATTTAGCTTAAGTCCTTCCTTTTTTCTTATTTTGCTTCATTGCCGGTGACTTCATCCTTTTCCAAATGTTTTTAGGAATGGTTTGATTCAAGAGTTACACAATAAAAAATAAAAAGAATGGAGAATTTCTATGCATACGATGTGGAAAGGGAGTATCAGTTTTGGGCTTGTCAATATCCCCATCAAGCTTCACACAGCAACAGAAGATAAAGATATTAAGCTCAGGACCCTGCATAACAAATGCCATGCGCCAATTAAGTATGAAAAAATTTGCTCTGTCTGTGAAGAAGAAGTGAAGCCTGAAGATATTGTAAAGGCATATGAATATACAAAAGGAAAATTTGTCGTACTTGATCATGAAGATCTGGAAAAGCTGCGAAAGGAAAATGAAGAAAAGGCAGTGGAAATTATTGATTTTGTCAAAATAGAAGAGATTGATCCGATTTACTTTGATCGAAGCTATTATATGTCCCCAAACGAAGGCGGAGGAAAGGCTTATTCGTTATTACGCAAGGCGCTGCAGGAATCACAAAAGGTAGGGCTTGCTAAAATTATTATCCGTTCAAAGGAGCAGATGGCCGTCATCCGTGTATATGAAAATACATTGGTCATGGAAACCATTCATTATCCTGATGAAGTTCGCAAAACGGGGGATGTTCCAAATGTTCCTTCAGAGGATAAAGTAACGAAAAGAGAATTAGATACAGCAATCTTATTGATTGATCAATTAACAACCGAATTTGAGCCTGAAAAATATACAGATGAATACAGAACCGCACTTCTTGAACTAATTGAATCCAAACGTTCCGGTAAAGAGACGGTGACAGCCGCAACGAAAGAAGCTCCTTCTAATGTAACGGACTTAATGGCAGCCTTGCAGGCATCGATTGATCGGACAAAACCGAAAAAAGCGGCAGCTCCTAGGAAAAAGGCTGCATCCAAAATCAAAAAAGAAGCATAAAGACAATGGCCGATTCTAATTTTGGAATCGGTTTTTCCTTACCACTCTGTAATTTCTATCCTGATTTTATCATAATGTAATTAATGACATATCAAGAAAGCGGAGGATAAGAAATGGCTTATAATGTACTCCTGAGTGCAGACCCTGGTATCGATGATTCGTTTGCTATTATGTATGCCTTACTTAATCCGAAAATAAATATAGTTGGAATTATCAGCGGCTATGGAAATACGCCCAAAGAGAAATCGATAAAAAATACAGCCTATTTATTAACTTTAGGTAATAGAGAAGATATACCCATTATTGCAGGTGCAGCTGGACCACTCTCAGGTGAACTTATCCAGTATTATCCTGAAATACATGGTAAAGAGGGATTAGGTCCTATCAAGCCGCCAGATACGATAAAAAATGTACATGTTCATGATATAAATAAGGTTATTGAAATTGTTAAACAATATAAAGGAAATCTAATTATCGTTTCTGTTGGGAGATTAACGGAGCTGGCATTGATGTTTATTTTATATGGAAATAATGCTTTAAGAGATGTCACAGCATTTTATATAATGGGTGGGGCATTTTTAGTACCTGGGAATATAACGGCCGAAGCGGAGGCAAACTTTTATGTCGACCCAATTGCCGCGAATACCGTAATGGAAAAAGCACATAATAATTATTTATTTCCGTTAAATATCACGAATAAAGCCATTATCACACCGGAAATAATTACCTACCTCAGTGAAAAAAGTCTCACCCCCTTTAGACCTTTATTAAAGCCGGCATTTGATTATTATTTTAAAGCCTATCAAAAAAATGTACCAGGAATTCAAGGTGCACCACTTCATGATGTAGTCCCGCTAATGGCATTAGTAAATCCGGATCTTGTTAAATATATACCGCGGCGTGTCAGGGTTGAGGAATTTGGTAATGCGAAAGGAAAAAGTATCGCTGACTTTCGGCCAAAACCGGATAAAGATCCGCAAGTATCCTTAGATTACATTGGCATGGAAATAGACTTGCAAAAATTTGCCGGAAATTTTATGGAAATTTTTTTGGCTAATAGGTAAATTTAAATGGCATTAAATACTAGATATTTTCAGTATTTCCTAGTTTTTGAAATTGGATTGACGAAAGGATGAAATTTTGATAAAATAAAGTTACGCTTTAGTGTTCGTTAATATTTTTAGGATTAAGTAGTCGTAACTGCACGAACATGTGGGTGATGTCTATTGCCCGAACGTGTAATTACGTCTTTTTTATTATTTTAAATGTACGATAAACTTAAAGTGAACAAATTGTTGGGGGTAAAATCCATGAAAAACGGTAAAGTAAAATGGTTTAATGCAGAAAAAGGTTTTGGCTTTATTGAAGCTGATGGTGGTCAAGACGTATTCGTTCACTTTTCAGCTATTCAAACAGAAGGCTTCAAGACATTAGAAGAAGGTCAATCTGTATCTTTTGAAATCGTAGAAGGCGCTCGTGGACCACAAGCTGCTAACGTACAAACAGTTTAATTCTCTTAAAATAAAAGGGTGATGCATAGATGAAAGCATCACCTTTTTATCTATATAATTTTTACTAGATAAGTAGACTTAGAGTATACAAACAAAGTGTTCAAAAACAGTCATAACTAATTATAAGGAGTGATCGTTTTGGCGTTTGGTAGAAAAAATGATGAAGAAATTAAATTAGAAGAAACGATAATTTGGGTTTGTACTTCAGAGAAATGTAAATGCTGGGTTCGTGATAATTTTAAAAGCAGTGAAACACCACTTTGCCCGATTTGCAAAAGTGAAATGAGTCAAACTACAAAAGAACTTCAAGTTATTCATAACCATAGTAAGAATTTCATGTGATTAATTAGATTGGCAGGGAGCTCCATGCTCCCTGCTTTTTTAAACCTCTTCTCGATGCTGCCGGCAGTATGAAAGAACTAGTTCTTCTTCGTCCTCTTCAAGGGCAAAGTCAAGAACCTTTTCGCTTCCACGTTCATAAAAATAGTAGCTGGAAATTTTGTCACCTTCCACATCACTCACGTAAATTACTTTTATCCCAATACCCATCTCGGAATAAAGTTCATCCTCGGTGTCAACTTCAAGTTCGAGGAAATATTCATAACGGTCACCTGTTAGTAATCCAAATGGGTCTTCTAGTTTTTCCACATCATGGCCAATAATATTCAAGCAGAAATCATCCTTTGCAGTTTAGTTAACTTTCTTATTATACACATTTTCTTTATGATGGTTAAATTTTCTCAACACGTTCTTAACCAAGAGGATTATGAAATTAATGTGAATAAATACACAAAGTAATTCCAACTTTAGCAGATTAGGATAAGATAAAACTAGATAGAAATTTTCTAAGTAAAAATGTGAAATACTTAACAATATTTTTTAAACTATGATTAATTATCATTAATTGAAGTCAGGGGGGCTTTGTGCGATGTCTAAGAATAATCATTTAAGGAACCTGTTTACAAATAAAATGGAGCGGCGCACCTTCTTAAAATGGTCAGGGGCCATTGGGATTCCGGCGATAGCCGGAGGAATTGGTACAAAAATGCTTGTGGAACGCAAAGAGGGTACTAAAATAGTAAATGCTATTGATTCTGAAAAAATCATTTCAACATGCAGCATAACGAATTGCGGTGGACGCTGTGTCATCAAGGCACATGTGAAGGATGGAGTAGTGATGCGGATAAGTACTGACACACAAAGTAGTGGCGATCTGTCTGTGCCCCCACTCAGGGCATGTGTAAGGGGACGAAATTATCGAAACATGCTCTATCATCCCGACCGGCTGAAGTACCCAATGAAACGCACCGGGAAGCGCGGTGAAGGGAGATTTAAAAGAATTTCTTGGGATGAAGCAATTGAGACGATAGCGTCAGAAGTGACGCGCATTGGCGAAACATATGGGCCCGAATCCAGATATGTTAACTATGCAACTGGTCAGAGCAGCGGTATTCACGGCGGGAGAAATTCGGTAAGAAAATTACTGTCCCTGACTGGTGGATTTTTGAATTATCGGGGGGACTATAGTGTAGGAGCAGGGAGTGTGGCAACCCCTTATACATATGGAACAAATAATACAGGAAGCAGCTTTGATTCCCTAATAGAATCAAAATATATTATTTTATGGGGGCAAAATCCTGCAGAGATGATTTTTTCTACTCCGTATCGTGAATTTTTAATTCAAGCCAAGAAGAATGGAGCGAAAATTATTGTCATTGATCCCCGTTATACTGATACAGCTATCGCTTTTGCAGATGATTGGATTCCAATTCTTCCTACTACGGACAATGCTTTGATGGATGCAATGTGTCATGTTATCATTTCTGAAAATCTGCAAGATCAAGCTTTCTTAGATAAATATTGCGTAGGTTTTGATGGAGATCATATGCCAGACGGCGTGCCTAAGAACGAGTCTTTGAAAGATTACTTACTGGGAAAAAAGGATGGAATTCCTAAAACGCCGGAGTGGGCAGAAAAGATTTGCCGCGTTCCCGCGGATAAAATTAGGGAAATTGCCAGAGAGTATGCAACAAGTAAGCCTGCTGCTTTAATTCAAGGCTGGTCAGCTCAACGGCAGGCCTATGGAGAGCAATTCATGCGCGGAGGCCCGCAGCTGGCATGCTTGACCGGAAATATTGGCAAGTTAGGTACGTGGGCTGCCGGAACTGGTGTTTGGAGTCGGTCAAATATGGTAAAGCCACTAAGTTACGAGAATCCTGTGAAAGCATCCATTCCTTGTTTTTTATGGACAATGGCAGTTGAAAAAGGGACCGAAATGACTTCGGCCGATGGATTACAAGGCACGGATCGTTTAGATACAAACATTAAACTAATTTTTAATTTGGCTGGAAACATGCTGATTAATCAGCATTCAGATATTAATAAAACACGAAAGCTCCTTGAGGATGAAAGTAAAGTGGAGTTTATTGTTGCCAGTGATATCTTTATGACGCCAAGTGCCAAATTTGCGGATATATTATTGCCAGGAACAACATTTTTTGAACGCTATGATATCGGTTTCCCTTGGGGTTCTGGTGATTATGTAGTTTTTGGTGATAAATCGGTTGATCCTTTATATGAATGCCGTGATGAATATGATGTGTTTGCTGATGTCGCAGATAAACTTGGAATTAAGGAACAATATACGGAAGGTAGAACAACTCTTGACTTGGTTAAAGAAAGTGTTGTAAGGACTAGGGAAGAAATTGACCCAACATTTCCAACCTTTGAGGAATTCCGGGAGAAGGGTGTTCATCATTTTAAATATGATTCACAACTGATCGGGTTTAAAGAGCAAATAGATGACCCTGAAAATCATCCATTTAAAACCCCTTCCGGCAAAATTGAATTATTTTCCAAGGTATTATGGGATATGGATAATCCTGATGAAATTCCCGCTATTGCTAAGTATATTCCTTCCCTGGGAAGGCCCGAACGATCCGTTAAAAGACAAGTTCCCCTTACAAATGATTAGTTGGCATTATAAGAGGAGATGTCATTCTACCTTTGATAATCAGCCTTTGCTTGAGGAGGCAGCAAAGCAAGAGATGTGGATGAATCCAAAGGATGCAGAAAAACGTGGAATTAAGGACGGCGACCGTGTCCACGTATATAATGATCGCGGGTCATTATTGATTCCTGTGAAGGCAACAGCGCGCATTATTCCAGGTGTTGTCGCGATCCCTCAAGGTGCATGGTATTCACCGAATCATGAAGGGGTGGACAAGCGCGGTTCAGTAAATGTTCTTACATCGGGGCGGCCAACTCCCCTTGCCAAAGCGAATCCGCAATTAACAAACCTTGTTGAAGTTAAAAAAGCCTAAGGAGTGAGGGATTTTGGCCCAGTTAGGATTTTATATTAATCAAAGTCTTTGTATCGGCTGCAAGGCATGCACTGTTGCGTGTAAGGATAAGAATAATCTGGATGTCGGAATTAATTTCCGCAGAGTATATACGTATGAGGAGGGCAGTTTCATTCAGCAGCCGACAAAAGGGATTGTCGGTAATGTAAAAGCTTTCTACTTTTCAATCGCATGCAATCATTGCAGAGAACCAAAATGTGTGCCAAGCTGTCCTGTAGGTGCTATAAGTAAAAATAAAGAAAATGGTGTAGTAACCATTGATCAAGAAGCATGCAGAGGTACACAATTATGTGTTAAGGCATGTCCCTATGGTGCACCACAGTATAATAAAAAGGTATTTAAGTCTGATAAATGTGATTTTTGTCTTGACCTTCAAGAAGATGGTGAGGATCCTGTATGTGTTTCTACGTGTCCGATGAACGCAATTGAATTTGGAGATGTAAGGAAGCTGCGGAAAAAGTATGGGGATGTCAGCCAAATCATAGGAATGCCGAGTAATTCGATTACCAAGCCTAACATTGTAATCACGCCACATAAGGATGCGAAATTGTAGGGTAAGTAATTAGAATCCTGGGCAGCAGAATGAAAGACAAAAAAAAACGCCAAAATTGGCGTTTTTTTGTATGTTCTTTTACCCTTTTATTTGAAAAATAAGTATGGAGGAGAAGATGAGATTCGAACTCACGCAACGGTTGCCCGTCCTAACGCATTTCGAGTGCGCCCCCTTATAACCACTTGGGTACTTCTCCGTTTAACAAAAATATTATAGCATAATATTAATGATTTGAGTATTTTTTTATTTACTTTCCTGAAAAATGTTGAGAAACATTCAAAAACGGTCAAGTTTTGGGTGCTTTTGAAAGAAAATGATTGATTTTTGCAATCGGTTTCAGTATAATTTAATCAAGAATAAAATTTCAGGTGGTGATGACTTGTTAACACTAGAACGTCATCGAATGATTCTCCAATTATTAAAAGATAAAAATATTGTAAAAATACAAGAAATTATGGAACTGACAAACAGCTCAGAATCAACAATCAGACGCGATTTATCACAATTAGAAGAACAAAAGTTTTTAAAAAGGATTCATGGCGGTGCTCAAAGACTGCAAGGGAAATTGCAAGAACCAAGTATGATGGAGAAAGCATCCAAAAACCTTCAAGAAAAACGACTTGTTGCTCAATATGCCGCCAGTTTAGTGGAAGAGGGCGATTGTATATATCTTGATGCAGGATCAACAGTGATTGAAATGATTGAATTCCTTCCAAATAAGGATATAGTGGTCGTTACAAACGGCCTTATGCATGTGTCGTCGTTACTGACTAAAGGAATCTCGACATATATCATTGGAGGCATGATAAAGCAAAGAACAAATGCCCTCATTGGACGCGGGGCATTAGCGAGTCTTGACCTATATCGATTTGATAAATGCTTTATCGGGGTCAATGGGATTCATCCACAGTTTGGGTTCACTACTCCTGACCAGGAGGAGGCTTTAGTTAAACAAAAGGCCGTTTCGCTTGCGCGGGAGGCATATGTATTAGCGGATCATACGAAATTTGCTGAAATTTCTTTTGCGAAAATTGCTGATATCCATGAAGCATCCATTATTACAAATGAATTAGAGCATGAGGCAGAAAAGCTTTATGAAAACAGAACTACAATAAAGGTTGTGACAGCATGATTTACACATTAACGTTAAATCCTTCCGTTGACTATATTGTTAAATTGGATAGTTTTCAATTAGGTACGTTAAATCGGACAGTAAGTGAAGCGAAGTTTCCAGGCGGTAAAGGTATTAATGTTTCACGAGTTTTAAGCCAATTTGGAACACCTAGTCAAGCACTTGGATTTATCGGAGGTTTTACAGGAGCCTATATTGAGGAATTTCTTCAAAAAGAACGGATTGAAACAGATTTTGTTGAAGTTAAAGAAGATTCACGGATTAATATAAAGCTTAAATCTGGTCAGGAATCCGAAATAAATGCAAATGGTCCTAATATTTCGGATATAGATTTTACGCAATTAAAAGAAAAAATAAAACAGTTAAATTCAAATGACTTACTCGTACTTGCCGGCAGCATACCTTCATCACTGCCAGTAACAACCTATGAGGAACTTGTTTTAATCTGTCAAAAGAATGGCGTTCATTTTGTTGTTGATGCAGAGGGGGAGCTGCTTAAGAAAGTTCTCCCGTACAAGCCATTTTTAATTAAACCAAATCATCATGAACTTGGGCATTTATTTGACACAGCACTAACAAGTGTTGAGGATGTGATTCCATATGGTAAAAAGCTAATAACATTAGGTGCCCAAAATATAATTGTTTCGCTCGCGGACAAAGGAGCCGTATTTATAAACGAAAACAAGGTGCTAATTGCAGCTGTTCCAAAGGGGAAGGTGAAAAACTCTGTTGGTGCGGGAGACTCGATGGTCGCGGGATTTTTGGCAGCTATTGAGAGAAAAAAAAATATCGAAGAAGCATTTCGTTACAGCGTGGCTTCGGGCAGTGCAACTGCTTTTTCATTAGGTCTATGTACAAAGGAAAATGTAGAAGCTCTTTTGGCTCAGGTTACCATTAAGGAATTAATATAGGGGAGACACAACAATGAAAATCACTGAATTGTTATCCGAACATACCATTTTACTTGATATAAAAGGCACTGAAAAAGCAAGTGCGATTGACCAGCTTGTTGACGTCTTGTTTAAGGCTGATAAAATTTCAGATCGTGACAATTTCAAAGCAGCGATATTAAAAAGGGAAGAACAAAGTACAACAGGGATTGGTGACGGGATTGCGATTCCACATGCTAAAACGAAGGCAGTCAAGGAGGCTGCAATTGTCTTTGGAAAATCCGCAAACGGTGTTGATTATGACTCATTAGACGGTAAACCAGCACATTTATTCTTTATGATTGCTGCTCCGGATGGTGCAAATAATACCCATTTAGAAGCTTTAGCCCGTCTATCAGGATTATTGATGAAAGTGGAAGTACGATATGAGCTTTTAATGGCAACCACTCCTGATGAAGTGATGAAAACCATCAATCGGTATGATAAGGAAGAAGAAAAGGAAGCACTAGTAACAGAAAGTAAGAAACATACTGTTGTTGCTGTTACGGGCTGCCCTACAGGTATTGCTCATACTTATATGGCGGCCGATTCATTAAAGGCCAAAGCAAAAGAAATGGGTGTAGAAATAAAGGTTGAAACCAATGGCTCTGGCGGTGCAAAAAATGTTCTGACAAAAGCTGAAATTGAAAATGCTACTGCAGTTATCGTTGCTGCCGATATCAATGTTGAAATGGAACGATTCAAAGGTAAGCATGTGATTCAAGCGGCTGTTGCTGAGGGAATCCGACGCCCTGATCAATTAATTGACAAGGCATTAAAACAGGATGCACCGGTTTATAAGGGAAATGGAAGTAATGGCGTCAAAGAATCAAATCAAAAAGAATCTCGAAAAGGATTTTATAAACATTTAATGAATGGTGTATCAAATATGCTGCCGTTTGTCGTCGGCGGCGGGATATTAATTGCCATTAGTTTTATGTTCGGTTATAACTCGGCAAATCCGGAGGACCCATCTTATAATCCAATTGCTGCTGTTATTAATGCCATCGGCGGAGATAACGCATTTGCCCTTATCGTCCCTGTTCTTGCCGGATTTATCGCCCTCAGCATTGCTGACCGTCCGGGATTCGCACCAGGTATGGTAGGCGGGTTGATGGCCGCACATGGAGGAGCAGGCTTTCTAGGCGGATTGATTGCGGGTTTCCTTGCAGGTTATATTGTTCTATTGTTAAAGAAAGCTTTTGCTGGCCTTCCTCGCTCGCTTGAAGGAATTAAAAGTATTTTAATTTATCCGCTATTAGGGATTGCCATTACGGGATTCTTAATGCATTACGTTGTTAACAATCCTGTTGCCTGGATTAATAAGGAAATTGCTAATTGGCTGACTGGACTTGGAACGGGCAATGCGGTTCTATTAGGGGTTGTACTTGGACTTATGATGTCGTTTGATATGGGTGGTCCCGTTAATAAAGCAGCATATGTATTTGGAACAGGGTTGTTAGCCAGCGGTGTATATGGACCGATGGCAGCAATTATGGCAGCTGGCATGGTGCCGCCGCTTGCAATTGCGCTTGCGACTACAATGTTCAAAAACAAGTTTAATGAGCAAGACAAGGACGCGGGAAAAGCTTGTTATGTGATGGGCTTGTCCTTCATTACAGAAGGGGCAATTCCGTTTGCAGCGGCAGACCCGCTTCGTGTTATTCCATCGGTAATGGCTGGGTCAGCAATTGCAGGAGCGCTGTCAATGGCATTTGGCATTGGCCTCCGTGCCCCGCATGGCGGAATCTTTGTTGTTCCATTAGTTGAAGGCGGAGCATTAATGTATGCTTTAGCGATTGTCATTGGCTCGATTGTATCAGCCTTATTAATTGGTTTCCTAAAAAAACCTATAAAAACTGCATAAAACTGAAAAAAGCTGAGGGAGTTTTATTTCCTTCAGCTCTTTTTTATCCCTCTACTTTTGGTTTGATTGACAATAAAGCGACAAAAGCCGCAAGGATACTGAGGCTGCTTAGCAGGATAAAAATCCAATGGTTGGAATGGCCCATTAACACAGCAATTATCGGAGGACCTGCTGCGACTCCGATGAATCTCATGGAATTATAAATCGATGTAACCGTGCCCCGTTCTTTTTTATCAATTCCTTCGGTAATTAAGGCATCTAAACATGGGAGGCCTAAACCGATCCCTATGCCGCTGATGAGAAACATGGTAATCATATACCAGAGTTTTATGGAAAACCATAAGGCTGCAATGGAAAGAGCTGCTGCAACAATTCCCCCGAAAGTTAACCATTTCATCAGCACTTTATTTTTCTTAATGACCTTACCGCTTATAAAGGACGATAAACAAAGTGCACCTAATGGTAAGGCTAAAAAGAATCCCTTTTTGAGGTCCTTAATGCCGTATTCTTTTTCAAATATTTCTGAGAGGTAAAACAAGATTCCAAAAAGGATTAGCATAAGAATCCCGCCTATAAAAAAAATGGCATATAGCCAACGACCTTTTTCCGTAAAGGTTTTTTTTATATTCCTGAAAAACTCCTTAAATGGTATTATTTTTTCATCAGATTTGGGGCACTTTACGAGTAGTGCCATCATGATAACGGAAATAGCACAAAATAATGGAAAGGCAAAAAAAGGTAAAAACCAGATGAACCCGGCCAATAAGGCACCTAATATTGGACTCAAGACCTTTCCGAAGGTATTGGATGTTTCAATTAGACCTAAGCAGCTGCTTACGTCATCATCATTTTTAAACATGTCGCCAACCAGGGGCATGACAATAGGTGCCGCACCGGCCGCACCGACCCCTTGAAGTGCACGGCCTGTTAAAATGAGCCAATAGGCATCATCAAGCTTCCATGCAGCCCATCCCGAAACAAGGCCGCCGATTCCGGCAATTATAAGGCTCGGGATAATGACCTTTTTTCTGCCGATATGATCGGATAAATAACCAGCCACTGGGATTAAAAAAATCGCTACAATGGAGTACACAGTAATAATCATGCTTGTTTGAAAGGAAGAAATGGATAATTTTTTTTCCATGGAAGGTAACACTGGAATTAACATCGAATTTCCTAAGGTCATGACTAAGGGAATGGAAGACAATGAAATAATTGCCCATTTTTGATTTAATAACCCATTGGCTCCCTTTTCGCCTGCTGCAGATTTTTTCTTTTTTGCAGTCTTTGATTTTTGGCTTAAATTTTCAATATGTTCCATGAATCTTTTATCCCGCCTTCACTATGTTGTCAAGCAAAGAGTTCGTGACTATTTGCTTTCCAATTTCGCTACTGTTAATATTCGCTTGTTCGCTTGAAAATAACAAAGGATAAGGTATCCTTTATATGGAAGTGTGTAAAAAACTAAAATATCCTGAGTGGATAATCAATTTTGAATTTTTGAAAAATAATCGCTTGACATAAACAGTAAAGTTGGATAGGATAATAATCAATAAATAAATTGTATCAGGCATTGACGAAGAGTAGTATCTTTTACGGATTCTAAAGAGAGCTGATGGTAGGTGTGAATCAGTGTAGACGTATTAGTGAATGGACTTCTGAGCCTCCAAACCGAACCTTCCTAAATGGACCAGTAGGCTTTGGCGAACATCTCATCGTTATAAGAGACAGATATTTAAGGCGATTAGCTGCGATATCGGTAAAGTGAGCTGAAATTTAGCTAATGAAGGTGGCACCACGGGTCTTCCGTCCTTTTTGGATGGAGGGCTCTTTTTGTTTTTTTTAAATAAAATATTGCAACTCGTTGAGCAAGAGGAGTACACAAAATTTGATTCTTTCCAGAGAGTCGGGGGAGCTGAGAGCCCGATAAGAATGGATTTGTGGAATGGACTTGCGAGAGGCATCTTGAACTGTAAGTAGGGGTGCACGGAATTCCACCGTTAAAAGGATAGGGTATCGAAGTGATTATATTTCTGTACCTGAAAGAGGAAGTAGATATTTTCTGCTTCAAACGGAGGTGGTACCACGATATACAAAATCGTCCTCTATATGCGTAAGAATTTTTGCGCATATAGAGGACGATTTTTTTATTTTTCGAAGGGAGCTGTGACATGAAGACATTACATGGTTATTTCTCACAGGAGATAAAAGGTGATACATTAACACCCATTTCAATTTTGCAAAAAATTAGCGGCAACAAAAAATTTTTATTAGAAAGCTCGCATAAATACAATGACTCAGGCCGTTATTCTTTTATCGGTACAGATCCTGCTTTTGAGCTTATTTCAAGAGGAAATTGCAATGAAATTATTGATCGTGAGGGTAAAAGGGAGGTTTTGCAAGGAAACCCTCTGGAGGTATTGAAAAATCTTTTGCCCGCAGACAACATTGAAGATGAGATTTTTCCCTTTATAGGCGGTGCAGTCGGCTATGTTGGATATGACATTGTTAGACAATATGAAGTCATTGGCGAAGACTTTTCGAACGGGTTAGATATGCCTGATGTGCATCTAATGTTCTATGAAGAGGTCATTGTGTTTGACCATCTAAAAGAAAAGGTAATGATTTGCGGTTTGCCGCTTTCAAAAACAAGCACGTCGGAAGCGATTGAAAAGCGGGTAATCCAGAGAATCGAGGAACTTAAGCAACCTGATTTTTACCTTGAAGAAGAGCCTTTCCATTTTTCTGGGTTTGAATCAGAAATCACAAAAGATACTTTTATAGAAAATGTAGAAGTTGCCAAGGAGCATATCCTCCATGGAGATATATTTCAAGTGGTTCTCTCAAGGCGAATGAAATCCAAATTTGAAGGATCACCATTATCGCTTTATCGAAACCATCGAAGTCATAATCCAACTCCATACATGTTTTATCTGGAATTCGACGGTTATACCGTTATCGGTTCTTCGCCGGAAAGCTTAATAAAATCAAGGGGAACAACAGTTATTTCAAATCCAATTGCCGGTACGAAACGGCGGGGAGCCACAATAGAGGAGGATCAATTGCTTGAAAAAGAGTTAGTAAATGATGAAAAGGAACTAGCGGAACATCGAATGCTCGTAGATCTTGGACGAAATGATCTTGGTAAGGTCTGCGAATTTGGTTCTGTGCAAGTCGAGAAATATATGGCAGTAGAAAAATTCCGTCATGTCATGCATCTGGTATCAGAAGTTAGCGGAAAGCTGCATTCAAAATATACGGCTGCAGATGCCCTTGCTTCCTGTCTGCCAGCCGGGACGGTTTCAGGGGCACCAAAGGTGAGGGCAATGGAAATCATCAATTCCCTTGAAAAGTCAAAACGCGGACTATATTCGGGGGCGGTTGGTTACTTGTCGGCTAGCGGCAATATGGATTTCGCCCTTGCGATTCGAACGATGATTATTAAGGATGGAATAGCAAGTATTCAAGCAGGAGCTGGGATTGTTCACGATTCCAACCCGGAATCTGAGTTTGAAGAAACATCGAATAAATTAAAATCCTTTTTGGAGGGTGGGCGATGATTTTACTTATCGATAACTTCGACTCATTTACCTTTAATCTGTATCAATATTTAGGTGAATTAGGAGAAGAAATAATTGTCTATCGAAACAATCAACTGACGATTGAAGAAATTCAAAATTTAAACCCGAAAGGCATTATCCTCTCACCTGGACCGGGACGGCCAGAGGATGCCGGAATTTGTATTGAATTGATTCAAACCCTTTATAAGTCGATTCCGATTTTAGGCATTTGTCTTGGGCACCAAGCCATTGGGGCTGCATTCGGCAGTGAAATAAGAAGAGCCCGTGAGATCAAGCATGGAAAGACATCATTGATTACACATCAAAAAAAGGGATTATTCTCCAATATAGCATCTCCACTTGAAGTGATGCGTTACCATTCCTTGTCAATTGAAAAAAACACTGTTAATCATCAGTTAGAGATCTCTGCTTATTCAAATGATGACCATGAAGTGATGGCAATTAAACATAAACAATACCCGATTTATGGTGTGCAATTTCATCCGGAATCAATTGGAACCCCATCAGGGAAACAAATTCTAAAAAACTTTTTACTTGAAATAGAAAGGAAGAAGACAAATGAAGAATTATTTACTCCAGTTAGCTGAAAAACAATCCTTTTCTGAGAACCAAATGAAAGAAGTATTTGATTTTATTTTAGGCGAAGAAGTATCTGAATCCGAAATTGCCGCATTTATGATGGGGTTAAAATCAAAAGGTGAGACGGTAGAAGAAATTACTGGGATAGTAAAATCATTAAAAAATCATACATTGACCTTTAAGCGAAAGTTTCCCAATGTTCTTGATAATTGCGGAACCGGTGGTGATGGTTCATCAAGCTTTAATGTCAGCACCACATCTGCGTTTGTAATTGCGGCAGCAGGGGTCCCTGTTGCCAAGCATGGAAACAGAAGTATCTCCAGTAAAACAGGCAGTGCTGATGTATTAGAACATTTGGGAATCAATTTAAATATTTCTGCAGAAAAAACAGAAGAGATCCTTGAGGATATTGGGATTGCGTTTCTATTCGCACCGCATGTTCATCCAAAATTGAAAAAAATTACGATGGTTCGCAAACAATTAAAAATTCCTACTATTTTTAATTTCATCGGCCCATTAACTAATCCTTTAGAGTTGGACTATCAGTTACTGGGCGTCTATCGTAGGGACCTGCTGAATGTATTTACAGAAGTGCTGCATAAACTTGGCCGGAAACGAGCTGTTGTGATAAATGGCGCCGGATATTTGGATGAAGCTTCCCTTCAAGGAGAGAACCATTTTACCCTTTTGGAAAATGGCAGGATAACCAATCATTCCTTTTTTCCAGAAGAAATGAACCTTTCCCGGTATGATAATAGCTGTATAAAAGGCGGAGATTCAAAAGAAAATGCTGAAATTTTAGTCAAAGTATTAAAAGGGGAACATGGAGCGCATCTGGATACTGTTGTACTCAATGCAGGAATCGGTATATTTACAGCCGGGAAAACAGACACGATTAAAGACGGGATTGAACTTGCAAGAGAAATGATTCAAACAGGAGCGGCGTACGAAAAATTAACATCCCTTATAGAAAAATCAAAAGCATCCAGAAAAGAGGCGATCTAAATGGAAACCGTCCTTGATCGTATAATTGAACAGAAGAAAAAAGAGGTTATCCTTCTAAAGGAAAATAAGCAACGGTTGCAATCAACGGAATATCGAAAAAGATCTTTTATTAAGAAGCTTCAAGAAGCGGACGATCTTGCAATAATTACCGAGTTTAAAAGGGCTTCGCCATCAAAAGGAATCATCAATGATTGTCTGGAACCGGCCGTGCAAGCTGCAATATATGAAGAATCCGGCGCATCAGCCATTTCTGTGTTAACAGATCAAAGCTTCTTTAAAGGATCATTTGCCGATTTACAAAAAATCCGGAAGACTGTTGATCTGCCTATCCTTTGCAAGGACTTTATTATCGATCCATTGCAAATTGATGCAGCATCGGCAAGCGGCGCCGATGTGATTCTCTTGATTGCAGCAGCACTTGAAGAACCCCGGTTAAGCGAGTTATTTCAATATGCCGAAAGCAAAGGCTTGGAGGTTTTGCTAGAAGTTCATAATCAGGAAGAATTAAATAAGGCACTGAAGACGAGTGCAAGGTTAATTGGGGTGAATAATCGGGATTTAAAAACCTTTCAAGTTTCACTAGACGTTACCGAAGCATTGGCTGCTGAAGTAATAAAATCTGGCGCATATCTAATTAGTGAGAGCGGGATCCATCAGAAAAAGGATGCAGAACGAGTAAGAAATGCCGGGGCGAATGGCATTTTAGTTGGTGAAGCATTCATGACAAGCAACGATGTAAAAAAAGCATTCAGAGACTTGCGTCTGCCGCTTCAAAAGGAGGCGGGAAAATGAAAGTGAAAATTTGTGGTATAACGGATGTGAATACAGCACTTGCGGCCGTCCAATATGGTGCTGATGCCATTGGGTTTGTATTTGCTGAGAGTAAACGCAAAGTTACCGTAGAACAAGCAAAAGAAATTATTTCAGCATTGCCACAAGATGTATTTAAGGTTGGGGTGTTCGTAAATGAATCAAGGGAGGAAGTCGAAAGGATCGCAAAGGTTGCCGGATTAACCCATATTCAATTACATGGAGACGAATCCGCTTCCTTTAGTGAATCGATTTCTCTGCCCGTTATAAAGGCAAAGAGCTTTTATAATAATGAAAATTTAGCCGAGTGTTCTCATTATCCAGCGGAATATATTTTACTCGATAGTCCAAAAGGAAAATACCGTGGTGGTAATGGCACCGTATTTGATTGGAATGAGGTTGAACCTTCACTTTTAAAAGGAAGAAAAGTGATTCTTGCCGGCGGCTTGCATGCAAACAATGTAGAACAGGCAATACAAGTCATTAAACCTAATATGGTTGATGTAAGTTCCGGAGTAGAAACCGATGGGATAAAAGATCTAGTAAAAATACGAGAATTTATTGAAAAAGTAAAATGCTTAGGAGGAAAAGAGAATGAGCACGTATACATTACCGAATGAGAAAGGCCGTTTTGGCATTTTTGGAGGAAGGTTTGTACCGGAAACTTTAATGAAGGCGGTCAATGAGTTAAACGAAGCATACGAAGCAGCAAAAAAGGACCCTGGCTTTCATACTGAGATTTCAAGATTGTTAAAAGAGTATGTTGGCAGGAGGACCCCATTATATTTTGCAGAAAATCTGACGAACCATGCCGGCGGTGCCAACATTTTTCTCAAGAGAGAGGACTTGAATCATACGGGCGCCCATAAAATCAATAATGCCATTGGTCAGGCACTGCTTGCAGTTAGGATGGGAAAAAGGAGAATTGTGGCCGAGACTGGCGCAGGCCAGCATGGTGTAGCAACGGCTACTGTGTGCGCCCTGTTAAACCTAGAGTGCACTGTTTTTATGGGCGAGGAAGATATCAAACGGCAAGCCCTTAATGTCTTTCGAATGGAATTACTAGGTGCTAAGGTGGTAGGTGTTAGCTCTGGGAGTGCGACACTAAAAGATGCCGTAAATGAAGCCCTAAGATATTGGGTGACCAATGTGGAAGATACTCACTATCTAATAGGATCTGTTGTAGGTCCTCATCCTTTTCCTGCAATGGTACGGGACTTCCAAAGTGTTATCGGCAAAGAAACAAAGGAACAATTTTTTCAAAGGGAAGGGTGTCTTCCAGAAGCTGTTGTTGCTTGTATCGGTGGTGGAAGCAATGCAATGGGGATGTTTTATCCATTTATTGAGGATAAGGATGTTAGGTTGTTTGGAATTGAGGCGGCTGGTACGGGGGTTGAAACTGAATTTCATGCAGCCTCGTTTACAAAAGGAAAACCAGGTGTTTTACATGGAGCGTTAATGTATTTATTGCAAACAGACGATGGTC
This sequence comes from Neobacillus sp. 19, assembly GCF_049463095.1. Lineage (NCBI taxonomy): Bacteria > Bacillati > Bacillota > Bacilli > Caryophanales > Bacillaceae > Neobacillus > Neobacillus sp. 19. Next base: position 150,461 of record NZ_JBMPZU010000035.1, read on the forward strand.
AAATTCAAGAAGCCCACTCTATTTCTGCCGGCTTGGATTATCCCGGCGTCGGTCCGGAACACAGCTATTTAAAAGACAGTGGAAGAGCTATCTATCATTCTATTACGGATGATGAAGCATTGGAAGCTTTCCAACTATTATCAAGGCTTGAAGGAATCATTCCGGCGCTTGAGAGCGCTCATGCGGTTGCCTATGCTATTAAACTTGCTGCAGAAATGAAAGTAACAGAAAACATTGTTGTTTGTCTATCCGGTCGTGGTGATAAAGATGTCGATGCGGTTAGAGCATATCTTGAAGGGAGGAAGTAAAATGAATCGTTTTGAGAAAGCATTTAGAGGAATTATAGAAGATAGCAGGAAAGCCTTCATTCCTTACATCATGGCGGGGGATGGAGGAATTGAGAGTTTGGCAGACCGGTTAGTGTTACTTGAAAGTTTTGGTGCAACAGCAATTGAGGTGGGTGTTCCATTTTCTGATCCCGTCGCAGATGGGCCAACCATTCAACGTGCAGGTTTAAGAGCACTTAAGAATGGTACGACATTAAGTGGGATAATTGGAGAACTGGAAAAAGCCAGAGAGATCATTTCTATTCCAATCATTCTCATGACTTATATAAATCCAATATATGCCTATGGAATAGTTGAATTTGTTCAAGATATTCGAGCTGCCGGAATTGATGGTTGTATCATTCCCGACCTCCCAATTGAGGGAAGAGGAGATCATTTCAAGTCTGCTTGAGGAAGCACAAGTGGAACTGATTCGCCTTGTCACACTTACAACACCTCTTGAGCGAATACGAACAATAGCAGGTAAAGGAAGAAGGATTTTTATATACAGTAACCGTTAAGGGGATCACAGGAGAGAGAAATGAATACGACGAAGCAGTATATCAATTTTTGAAAATGGTTAAAGAGGTTAGCCCGATTCCCGTAATGGCGGGGTTTGGCATATCGACTAGAGAGCAAATAGCAGAATTAACGAAAAATTGTGATGGTGTCATTGTTGGCAGTAGAATTGTGGATCTATTGGAAAAGGGCCGTTATAGTGAAATTAAAGAATTAATGTCTGATTTCAAACAAGTATCACTAATGCAATAGTGGAAAAAGTGTTAATTGCTTACAAGCGTGCTCAAATTCTTGATAGCAACGATTATCTTCTTTATAATATGTATATACTCTTAATGTGAAAAATTTTTAAAGTACTTAAAAATTGTTTGCCATTTTTAAAAAAAACTCGCCGACTGGCAAGCTCCTAAGGGCGTAGACAGAGGCGTAGTTGCACTTATGTCTGATGGGAAAGTTATACTTTCCCATCGGCTGAAAACTTCGTATAAAACTTCCATTCGTGGAAGTTTTGTTTTTTTTGATAGTTAATGTGTACGGAATTTATTTTTTTCCTAGGGGCGTAATGTATATGAAGGAAATAACTGTGGAAGACCTGCTAAAATTAAAGGAACCTGTAATCATTGACATCCGCTCACCAATTGAGTTTAAGGACGGGGCGATTCCCGGGGCCATCAATGTCCCTCTATTTTCAAATGATGAACGACAAGAAGTTGGAACTATTTATAAACATGAAGGCCAGGCAGCAGCAAAGTGGAAAGCAATGGAATTTGTTTCGCCAAAAATTCCCGACCTTCTAAAAGCCATTCATTCCTATCAAACGGGTGGTGAGTTAGTCATCCATTGTTGGCGTGGAGGAATGCGGAGTAAAGCCGTAGTTACCTTTTTGGAATTTGCCGGTATCTATGCATGGCGTTTAGTCGGCGGATATAAAGCATATCGGCATCATATTCTTGAACAAATTCCATCGATTATACCGAATCAAGCCGTTGTTATTCATGGAATGACAGGTGTTGGTAAAACAGAGGTATTAAAGATATTGGCTAAAGAGGGGTATCCAGTCCTTGACTTGGAGGAAATGGCAGGGCATCGAGGATCAATATTTGGAACAATTGGTCTTGGTGAGGGCCATAATCAAAAAATCTTTGATTCCCTTTTATTTAAGGGACTGCAAGAAATTGCAGGAAGCGATTATTTTCTTGTTGAGGCAGAAAGCAAACGAATTGGGAAAGCAGTCCAACCGGAAGAATTAATGGATGTTAAATTTAAAGGAATCAATATTTATATTCATTCATCGCCTGAACAAAGGGTTAAACAGCTTGTTTCTGAATATGTGCTTCCCTATGAACAGGAGCCTTGGTATTTTGAAAAGATCGCTTTAGGAATTGAAAAGGTGTTAAAACGAGTGAAAGATGCAGCAATAAGAAATAGGCTCATGGAATCACTTCATGAAAAAGATTATCGAGAAATGATTCTGATTTTACTTGAACACTATTATGACCCGCGTTATGACCATGCAAGGCAGGAGTATGAAGGAGAATTTTTTGACATTGTTGCTGAAAATCCTCTTGACGCTGCAACAAAGATTGCCGCCCAACTTGACGAGCTATCTTTTCTGCCACAATTATCAGCTCAAAAATAGCCATTCAAATTTAAGTGAAAAAAGATGTCAGAAGGGTATACACTCTATTGACATCTTTTTTTTTTGATTTACATCAATTTCCGGTTCGTTTATTTATGAAATGATAATAGTAATAAAGATGGTCACCAGATACAACGGTTTAAGGAGGTTCGATGAATGGACAAAGAAAATATAGAAAAAATAGCCTTTCTAAATAATTTATCTGGTCCAAATTTTGGCTATTTAATTGACCAATTTGAAAGGTATAAACAAGATCCGCTGTCAGTGGAAGAAGAATGGAGAGAACTTTTCGGGAAAATAAATGAGGCTGATTTTCCAGTATTCTTACCAAACGTTCCAACCGGATTGGAGTCTAATCCAAGTGAGCAGAGAAAAATAATTGCAGCAGTAAAACTTGCTGAAAATATCCGAACCTATGGGCATCTCGCAGCTAATATTTATCCACTGGGAACACATAAACCGGATCAAACACATTTTGAATTAGGCAATTATGGACTTACTGAGGAGGATTTATTATCTTTACCGGCGGAAATTCTTAGTTCTAATAAATCTTTAGTATTGGAAAATGCCTATGAAGCCTATCTATTTATAAAAGAAGCTTATACTAAAACGATTGCCTACGAGTTTGACCACGTTCATGCGGTGGAAGAGAGAAATTGGCTGATTGAAAAAATTGAATCTGCCAGAAATATGTCTTATGTAAAAAATCAGCGAGTGAAAGCGTTAAAACGCCTTTATGAAGTTGAAGAATTTGAAAAATTCCTCCACAAAACGTTTGTCGGGCAAAAACGATTTTCCATTGAAGGGCTTGACGTAATGGTGCCAATTATTGATGAAATTATTTCAGATGCTATTCACAATGGTGCTTGCTATCTAAATATAGGGATGGCCCATAGGGGAAGGTTAAATGTTCTCGCACATGTACTTGGAAAACCATACGAAATGATTTTTGCTGAATTTCAGCATGCACCTAATAAAGAACTTGTTCCTTCAGAGGGTTCGATTGGAATTAATTTTGGCTGGACCGGCGATGTTAAATATCATCTAGGATTAAATAGGCAGCTCTCAAGTGAAAATTCGGTTAAAGCAAAGGTGTCGCTTGCAAATAATCCGAGCCATTTGGAATATGTGGGAGCTGTTGTTGAAGGTTTTACAAGGGCCGGGCAAGATGATCGTGCAAAAGTAGGTTATCCCATTGAAAATAATAAGACAGCACTCGCTATATTAATTCATGGTGACGCAGCATTTCCAGGTGAAGGGATTGTGGCAGAAACCTTAAATTTAAGCCGCTTGAAAGGTTACCGTACCGGCGGCACCATTCATATTATTGCAAATAATACGATTGGGTTTACAACTGAATCTGAAGATTCGAGATCAACTCGTTATGCAAGTGACTTAGCAAAAGGTTTTGAAATTCCCATTATCCACGTAAACGCAGATGACCCAGATGCATGTTTGCAAGCAGCTAATTTAGCAGCAGAATATCGTGCAGTTTTTCAAAAGGATTTTCTTATTGATCTGGTGGGTTATCGGAGGTTTGGCCACAATGAGATGGATGAGCCGATGACAACGAGCCCGCAAATGTACTCCATCATTCAGAATCATTCAACGGTTAAGGAAATTTATGCGAAAACCCTTAAAAACGAGGGGATTGTCAGTGATAGTGAGTTAACCAAGATGGAAAAGGAAGTCCAGGAAAAATTAGAAGCTGCCTTTCAGAAAGTTTCGATGATCCCAAAGGAATCAGAAATAAAGGTACCGGAACCACCTGTTTTTAAAAAGGAAGAGGCATCGATTATTACGAAGGTTCCCTTAGCAGTTCTTCAAAAAATAAATAAAGAGTTACTAGCATGGCCAAAAGATTTTAATGTGTTTCCTAAATTGGAGAAAATCTTAAATAGACGAGCTGAAGCGCTGAGTGACAAAGGAAGAGTGGATTGGGCATTAGCGGAAACGCTTGCATTTGCTACTATTTTAGCAGATGGGACGCCGATTCGATTATCGGGACAGGACTCAGAACGCGGCACTTTTGCGCAACGGAATTTGGTGCTCCATGATTACAAAACAGGAGCAACATTTTCACCACTTCACAGAATCTCAGACGCAAAGGCTTCATTTGCCGTATATAACAGCCCATTAACAGAAGCGGCGGTAGTTGGTTTTGAATACGGATATACAGTGTTTTCACCTGAAACATTGGTCATTTGGGAGGCCCAATACGGAGACTTTGCAAATGCGGCGCAAGTTATTTTTGATCAGTTTATCGCAGCTGGCACGGCGAAATGGGGACAAAAATCAGGGCTGGTTTTATTACTTCCCCATGGTTATGAGGGCCAAGGACCGGAGCATTCAAGTGGAAGACTGGAAAGATTCTTACAATCAGCTGCAGAAAAAAACTGGACAATTGCCAACCTATCAAGTGCGGCGCAATATTTTCACATTTTAAGGCGTCAGGCTGCGATGTTGATGAAAGAGGAAGTAAGGCCGTTAATCATCATGGCACCGAAAAGCTTGTTAAGAAATCCTCTTGTATCTTCGTCAGGGACTGACCTGTGTGAAGGCGAATTTAAACCTGTATTAGAACAATTCATATCGGAAAGGGATCATGAAAAAGTTACCCGAATCGTCCTTTGTTCAGGGAAAATGGCCATTGATCTTGCTAATGAAATAAAAGATGACAATCAATTTGAATGGCTTCAAGTGTTAAGGTTAGAGGAAATTTATCCGTTTCCTTCAAGCATTCTAAAAGATATGTTTATACGATATAAAAATCTAAAGGAAATCTTCTGGGTGCAGGAAGAGCCGAAAAATATGGGTGCATGGAATTTTGTTGAGCCTCGAATCAATGGAATAGCTCCAAATGGAATCCGGGTTGAATATGTTGGCCGGCGCCGCCGTTCCAGCCCAGCAGAAGGCGAACCAAATGTTCATAAACTAGGTCAATCAAAAATTATTAATTCCGCACTGACAAGGGAAGAAAAAGGAGGCAAACTGTAATGGCTGAGATTAAGGTACCAGAATTAGCGGAGTCCATTTCAGAGGGGACAATTGCGAAATGGCTTAAAAATATCGGAGATCATGTGGAGAAGGGCGAATACCTGGTCGAATTAGAAACGGACAAGGTGAATATTGAAATTATATCGGATTTTTCCGGGATAACCGCCGAACAGAAAGCTTCGGAAGGAGATATTGTAACGGTTGGTGAAACGATTGCCATTATCGATGAAAGTGGCGAAGGACCGGTACCTGCACCCGAAAGTGAACAAGCAGAACCAATAACAGATACAACAAAACTAGAACGAAAAGTAGCTCAGCAAGAAAAAGGAACCAATCAAAGTGCAGATAGCAGTAATCAAAGACCTATTGCATCACCGGCGGCCAGAAGACTTGCACGGGAGAAAGGGGTAAACCTAAATGAAATCCCTACAATTGACCCGCTCGGAAGAATTCGTAAGCAGGATGTAACTTCCTATCAGCAAGAAAGTAATAATAATTTGAAGTCAGCGCCTAAAAAGGAATTTGAACCTACTAAGCGCGAAGAGTCAAAGCCAATTATCTATGAACGGATGTCAAGGCGGAGGCAAACGATTGCTAAACGACTTGTTGAAGTCCAGCAAACAGCTGCAATGCTGACAACCTTTAATGAAATTGATTTAACCGCTGTGATGGATCTTAGAAAACGGCGGAAGGACAAATTCTTCGAAGAGCACGATGTTCGTCTTGGGTTTATGTCCTTTTTTACAAAAGCATCAGTGGCGGCATTGAAAAAGTTTCCTTATTTAAATGCCGAAATCCAGGGTGATCAACTGCTAATAAAAAAATTCTATGATATCGGAATAGCCGTTGCCGTCGAAGATGGACTAGTGGTACCCGTTGTCAGGGACGCAGACCGAAAATCCTTCGCAGAAATTGAGCAGGACATTATGGAGTTAGCGGACAAAGCAAAAACAAATAAATTGGCCTTAAAGGATTTACATGGAGGAACCTTCACCATCACAAATGGTGGTGTCTTCGGATCCTTGCTTTCAACCCCAATCCTAAATGGTCCGCAGGTTGGTATTCTAGGAATGCACAAAATCCAACTTAGACCGGTCGCCATCGACAAAGATAGAATGGAGAACCGGCCAATGATGTATGTTGCCCTTTCCTATGATCATCGGATTGTGGACGGAAAGGAGGCGGTAAGCTTTCTTAGTAAAATTAAAGAATTACTTGAAGACCCGGAAAATTTACTATTGGAAGGTTAACCCTCGAAAAAATATAAAACCGCTGAAAATATTTTCAGCGGTTTTTTTACATGTGGCATGTTCTAGGTACGTTTCTTAAATGGCCTTAGTCCACGACGTTGGATTTCATCTTTTAAAATCTTAATCCATTCCTTTTCCTTTCCAGTTTTTAATGCATCCCGATACGAAACAACCAACTGCTCGTTACTCATAATTTTCAATTTGAGAATGCCCTCCTTGGAAAATGGATTAAATATTCAGTTTTTATTATTGTAATGGTTTTCATAGATTTTGAGAACCCCTATTTAGCAAAATTTAAAAAAGGTTCACAATTAGGTTCTAAAAAGTTGCTTTTTAATTTTATTGAATATTCTTATAAATGTGATAACATGATTTTGAAAGCGCTCTACTTGGAAGCGTTGTTATACTTGTATCTTAGGGGGGATGAATGATGACATCATTATTAAATGTGACAATTGGAAAGCTATTGGAGAAAAAAGCGGAAATACAACCTAACAATGAAGCAGTGATTTATTCAGATCGGAACTTAAGATGGACCTATCGCGAATTTGATGATATTTGCCGAAAAGCAGCAAAGGGTTTTATGAAGCTTGGAATTGATAAAGGCGAGCATCTTGCCGCATGGTCGACTAACACTCCTGAATGGCTTGTTACTCAATTTGCTACAGCTAAAATGGGCGCAGTTCTCGTAACGGTTAACACAAACTATCGTACTTCAGAACTTGAATATCTTTTAAAACAATCTGATGCTACAACAATCCTTTTAATAGATCATTGGAAGGATTCCTCCTATATAGAGATGGTTTATGAAATTGTCCCAGAATTAATGACATCGGAACCAGGGAGGCTAACTAGCACCCGGCTGCCTTTTCTAAAAAATGTCATTGTCCTTGGTAATAAAAGATATCCTGGCACTTTTACCTGGGACGATATTGTCATGCTTGGCGAAACAGTATCAGATGAGAACTTAAATGAGAGGATGAATTCCCTTCATCCGGATGAGGTCATTAATATGCAGTATACTTCTGGGACAACGGGGTTCCCTAAAGGGGTCATGCTTACCCATTACAATATTGTGAATAATGGCTTTAATATCGCTAATTGTATGAAGTTGACAGCTGAAGATCGACTTTGTATTCCTGTGCCCTTTTTTCATTGCTTTGGCTGTGTTCTGGGAACGATGGCTTGTGTGTCCGTAGGCGCTACAATGGTGCCGGTTCAGGAATTCAATCCGAAAAGAGTCTTACAAACCGTGCAAGACGAAAAGTGTACAGGGCTTCATGGTGTCCCAACAATGTTTATTGCCGAATTAAATGATCCCGATTTTGAAACGTACGACCTTTCAACCTTACGAACAGGAATAATGGCAGGGTCAAATTGTCCGATTGAAGTAATGAAGGCAGTCATTGAAAAAATGGGAGCTGCGGAAATTACTATTGCTTATGGTCAAACAGAATCATCCCCAGTGATTACGCAAACAAGAACAGATGACCCAATCGAGCTGCGGGTTGAAACAGTAGGAAAGGCCTTACCTAACGTGGAAGTGAAAATTGTCGAGCCCGGCACAAATAGAGAAGTTGGCCGGGGTGTGCAGGGAGAGCTTTGTACACGAGGATATCATGTCATGAAAGGATATTATAAGAACACGACGGCTACACATGAGGCCATTGATAAAGAGGGGTGGCTCCATACAGGTGATTTAGCCATAATGGATGAAAATGGTTATTGTAAAATCACCGGCCGCTTAAAAGATATGATTATTCGAGGTGGGGAAAATATTTATCCACGGGAAATTGAAGAGTTTCTCTACTCCCATCCGAAAGTACTTGATATACAGGTAATTGGGATTCCGGATCAAGTATATGGTGAGGAAGTTATGGCTTGGATTATCTTAAAAGAGGGAGAAACGGCTAATGCCGAAGAGATAAGGGAGTTTTGCAATGGGAAGATTTCCAAACATAAGATCCCCCGTTATATTGAATTTACGAATGCCTATCCGATGACAGCTTCAGGAAAGATTCAAAAATTCCGTCTAAGAGAAACAGCAATAGAGATTGTAAAAAATTAACTTGCCGTTAGGAAAGAAAACTCTATCTTGTTGCACATTGCCTGTAAAATTGATTATACTAGTACATGGACAATACCGAAAGGAACGATGGCAAGAATGATTCATTTGACTTGGCGAGATCGGGAAACAGGAAAAAAAGTAAAATGCATTCATACTGATGCAAAAAAATACCTTGTGAATAATGCCTTAACAGTCGGTAACATTTATGATGTAAAAAACGAAACGGAAGAGTTTTATTACATCATTGATAATACCGGAAAAGTTGGCGGGTTTTACAAGGAATATTTTCAAAATCTATAATTTAACAAGGACAAAGGGTCAGAACCTGTAAAGGAATCTGACCCTTTGTTATTTCTATTTACCGGGCGTCGGGGAATACTCTTCGGATCGTATCAGAAAACTCGTCTATGAAACCGGAAAACGGTCGGCCATTTCGAATATCACCGGCATAGCTATTCATCCGTTGATAAAAATCCGGGTTTACCGATACATATACATTATCGATATCAGAATCGACTGATTTTACTGCTCGCGAAATTTTATTCTCAATATCTGAGGTCAATTCATTTCGCGATTTAGAGTCAAGCTTTACGGCAACATAGGCGTTATTATCGGTTACGAGAATGTTTGCATGATCAACCTCAGGCAGGTCTGTTACTTTACCGGCCGCTTTGTCAGCAATTCTTATTTTTGATTGATTGTTTCCAATATTATTCATATTGTCATTGCGGACATCTGTAATATTGGTTCGATTTCGGTCAAGTCCGCGATTGCTTGTATCAACACCTGTGATGGCAGGTCCTCCGTTATTTGGGGTATTATAATTTACTCTGGTTGGGTCTGTTACGTTTCGATTGCGGTAGGCTACATCATCATTGACATTGTTCCGTGCACAACCTGATAAATATAAACTAAAGATAAGGGTTCCAATTACCAATACACTTTTTTTCATGTCATTTTACACTCCTTTAATCTAAGTTGTACATAAATTAGCTTGTCTAATTAACCAAAATCTATCCCGCCTACATTTTGGTTAATACTAAAATAAATGTGATAAAATGAACTTGATTTGAAATCATTATCGAGGTGTTTTGATTGGTTTACTTTTTTGTTGGATTGGGTGGCATTGCAGGGAGTTTGCTCCGCTATTTTTTATCAATTTTAGGAGAACATTTTTGGGGGAGTCATTTTCCAACCGGCACTCTTTTCATTAACTTATCTGGGGCGTTTTTTCTTGGCTGGATAACAAGCAGATGGGTGAACCGGAAAAAGCTGCCTCCCTATATATTGACAGCCCTAACAACGGGGCTTGTTGGTTCTTATACGACATTTTCCACCTTTTGCTATGAAACAGTCCATTTATTTGAAGGAAGGGAATATGCCTTTGGAGTCCTTTACATATGCATCAGCTTGGTTGGCGGGCTTTTTTTTGTTAGGGCAGGATTGAAAATAAGTGAATTTGGAATAAAGGAAGAGAGGTAGTTCCATGAGCGACATCCTATTGGTTTCAGCGGGGGGATTTATCGGGGCAATCAGCAGGTTTGCAGTCAGTCAACAAGTTCAAAAACGGTATAAAACAGGCTTCCCAGTAGGAACATTAACAGTCAATTTTATTGGATCCTTTCTATTAGGTTTGTTAATTGGGATGCAGATAAAAGGCGGAATTTATTCTTTATTTGGAATTGGATTTATGGGAGCTTTTACGACTTTTTCCACGATGATGCTGGAAGCCGAGCAGCTAAAAAGTGCCAAAAAAAATAAGCTATTTAACAGCTATATCATTTATAGTTACCTAATCGGAATAGTGCTGGCTTTTTGCGGCATTATGATCGGAAAAATGATTAAATAAAAGAAGCATTCATCATGGAATGCTTCTTTTTAATAGGCGTGATTACTTTTGTTTCACGGGGACAGCTGCTGCTGGTTTTTGCGATTGATACAGTTTACGGCTGATCATAGTTTGAACGGTTAGGAATATTCCGCCAACGACCCAATAAAGGGGCAATGCAGCAGGGGCACTAAAGGAAAACATCACAATCATTAACGGTGACATTAATCCCATAATTTTCATTTGCTGCTGCTGGGCTGCAGGCATATTGGATTGTGAAACCTTAAATTGGAAGTAATACACAAGCCCGGCAATAATTGTGATGATGATGTCAGGATGCCCTAAATTAAACCATAAAAATTTATGAGTTGCAATTTCCTTTGAGCCGCGGATGGCATAATAAAATGCTGTTAAAATAGGCATCTGAATCAAAATTGGCAAACATCCCATATTCAAAGGATTGACACCATGTTTTTGATATAGTCCCATCATTTCTGCTTGAAGCTCTTGCTTTTTCTTAGGATCTGTTTCTGTTTTTAATTTCTTTTGAATGACATCCATTTCAGGTTTTAAAACATCCATTTTTTCCTTCATGGCCATTTGATTTTTATATTGCTTTAACATTAATGGCATGAGGACAAGTCTGATCATCAAGGTAACGATAATGATCGCTAACCCGTAGTTTCCATTGAAGAGTTCAGCGGTTGCATGAATAATCGTTGAAAAAGGATGGACAAAATAAGTTTGAAAGAATCCACCACTATTTCCGTTTTGTGCATTTGATGAGCAAGCTGATAAAAGTAATGTTGGCAAGACTAAAAGAGCTGCCAGTAGGATTGAAGATCGTTTCGTTTTCATATTTCCTCCTAAATTGTTGTCTGAATTTGTTAGGTAAAAAGGAAGGAAATATGATCTTCTGAATCATCCTGTGAGCATTCTTTTCTACGAATATATTTAACAATTCTTTTCAGAATAAAGTTTCCGGTTAATCCATTTCTTTTTTGGTAAAAACCCAACGGATGAATAATTTTTGTGTTTGCAGGATCAGAAATGGAGCCAATAAATGAATATTCCACACCCCATGCCCATAAAAGCTTTAAGGTAATACCGAAGTAAATGCTAATATAAAGCGCATTTAAGGCATTTATATCTGAAATATCAATAAGCAATTGAAACAAAAATTATCACCTCACCTGTTTAGCCAATGATATGAGTATATAGTAGAATAGCAAAATAATCAATTTAAACTAAGGGATATTACTTGAATGGAAAGACTTCCTAACAGCTAGATGTTGATGAAAAAACACCAATTCCTGCAGAACTGGTGTTTTAAGTGTTATTTTTGTACTTTATTCCAATGTGCTGTAAGAAGTTGCAAGGCAAATTCTACCTTTTCTTCAGTTGGCGGCTCAATATGTTTTAGCGGATATTCGTGTCCAAGTGCTTCCCATTTATATACCCCAAGCTTATGATAGGGAAGAATTTCAATTTTCTCAACATTTTCTAGCGTGCCAATGAATTCACCAAGCTTTTGCAGGTCTTCGGGATCGTCAGAGACAGTCGGGACTAACACATGCCGTACCCAGATTGGAATTCTTCGATCTGATAAAAATTTAGCAAATTCAAGGATATGATCATTTGCCATGCCTGTCAGCTGAATATGTTTTTTTCTATTGATATGTTTTAAATCCAATAGGACTAAATCAGTATACTTCAAAAGCTCTTCTAACTGTTCAATAAATAGCTTGGAATGTGAGAAACAGCCCCCGGATGAATCAATTGTCGTATGGATTCCTTGGCGTTTACATTCCTTAAATAATTCTATCAGAAAAGGGATTTGCAATAACGGCTCACCGCCACTAACAGTAATCCCGCCTCCTGAAGCCTGAATGAAAGGGAGGTAGCTCATTAGATCATCCATGATTTCGGAAACGGTTATTTGTTTGCCTGAGCCGATTTCCCATGTATCTGCATTATGGCAAAATTGGCAGCGCAAAAGGCATCCTTGAGTAAAAATAACATAACGAATCCCAGGGCCGTCCACTGTTCCTAATGTTTCAATAGAATGAATATTTCCGTTCATGATGATATTCCCCTTTCATTAATAAGGCAGGAGCTCCTCAAAGGAGGGGAGCCCCCAGAAATTCAGGTTATAGTGATTCATGGAAGGTACGGTTAATGACGTCTAGTTGTTGTTCTTTTGAAAGTTTAATAAAGTTTACCGCATAACCTGATACTCGAATTGTTAATTGCGGATACAACTCTGGATGTTCCATCGCATCAATCAGTGTCTCACGATTAAAGACGTTTACATTCAAATGATGTCCTGTTTTTATTGCATAGCCATCTAAGATAGAAACTAAATTACGAATTTGGCTTTCTTCTTCTTTGCCAAGTGCTTTCGGAACAATTGAAAATGTATTGGAAATCCCGTCCATAGCATCCTTATATGGAAGTTTGGCAACAGAGGATAGAGAAGCTAATGTTCCTTTCGTATCGCGGCCATGCATCGGGTTAGCACCAGGTGCAAATGGTTCCCCCGCACGGCGTCCATCAGGTGTATTTCCTGTCTTTTTACCATATACCACGTTAGAGGTAATCGTAAGAATAGATAAAGTATGGACAGAATCTCGATATGTGTGATGCTTGCGCAGCTTTTTCATAAAAGTTTGGACAATTTCAACAGCGATGCTGTCCACGCGGTCATCATTATTTCCGTATTTAGGAAAATCGCCGGTAACTTCAAAATCGATTGCAATCCCGTTTTCATCACGAATTACTCTGACCTCACCATATTTAATCGCACTTAGTGAGTCAGCGACAACACTCAAGCCGGCAATACCTGTTGCCATTGTACGTAGAATTTGTGTATCGTGTAAAGCCATTTCAATGCGTTCGTAGCTGTATTTGTCATGCATGTAGTGAATAATGTTCAAGGTGTTAATATAAAGTCCTGCAAGCCATTCCATCATGTTGTCAAATTTTTGCATAACTTCTTCGTATGTTAATACTTCTCCGGTAATTGGCTGATATTCTGGACCAACTTGAATTTTTAATTTTTCATCGACCCCGCCATTGATTGCGTACAATAAGGCTTTTGCAAGGTTTGCCCGGGCACCAAAGAATTGCATTTGCTTGCCGATTTCCATCGCTGATACACAGCAGGCAATTCCATAGTCATCACCATATTCAGGACGCATAATATCATCATTTTCGTATTGAATGGAACTAGTTTTGATTGACATTTTGGCACAATATTTCTTAAAGTTTTCTGGCAGCATTGGAGACCATAACACGGTTAGGTTTGGCTCTGGAGCTGGTCCTAAATTATCTAGAGTATGAAGGAAACGGAACGAGTTCTTTGTTACCAATGAACGGCCGTCAAGCGCCATGCCCCCGATAGATTCTGTTACCCAGGTTGGATCACCGCTAAACAATTCATTATAATCAGGTGTACGGGCGAATTTTACGAGACGGAGCTTCATGACAAAATGGTCAACAAGTTCCTGAGCTTCTATTTCTGTTATTAAGCCATTCTGTAAATCTCTTTCAATATAAATATCAAGGAAAGTTGACACGCGGCCAAGGCTCATTGCTGCCCCGTTTTGCTCCTTAATGGCTGCCAAGTAGCCCAAATATAACCATTGGAATGCTTCTTTTGCAGACTCTGCAGGGCCAGATATATCAAAACCATAACTATTGGCAAGTTCTTTCAATTCTTTCAGTGCACGGTATTGTTCGGAAAGTTCCTCTCGTAAGCGAATGTTTTCTTCGGACATCACGCTGGACGTATGTTTGAAATCTTTTTGCTTTTCTTTCATTAGGAAATCAACACCATATAAAGCGACCCGGCGATAATCACCGATAATCCGTCCACGTCCATAGGCATCTGGAAGTCCGGTAATAATTCCAGCCTTTCGAGCCTTCAGCATTTCTTCTGTATAGGCATCGAATACACCTTGATTATGTGTTTTACGGAAATCGGTAAAAATTCTTTCAATTTCAGGGTTTAACTCGTAACCGTATGCTTCACAAGCTGCTTTCGCCATTCGAATCCCGCCGAAAGGCTGCATGGAACGATTAAAAGGTTTATCTGTTTGTACACCGACAACTTTCTCAAGTTCTTCATCAAGAAAGCCAGGTCCATGGGAAGTGATAGTAGAAACAGTTTCGGTGTCCATGTCCAGGACCCCGCCATTTTCACGTTCTTGCCTAGTTAGCTCCATTACTTGTGCCCATAGTTTGTTGGTTGCATTGGTGGCACCGGATAAAAAGGCGTCATCGCCCTCGTAAGGGTTGTAGTTATTTAAAATAAAGTCACGTACGTTTACTTCTTTTGTCCATGTTCCCTTCCTAAATCCTTGCCATTGTTCCATGATTTTTCACCTCTTAAATTTTTAAGAAAATATATAACAGATTTTCTATTTAAATCTTAATATAAGTATAACAGGCGAAATGTGAAAAGTGTCACACAAAAAGGGTGAAATTGTTAAGATATTGTGAAGTGTTGTTATAATGGGGTTTTTAGGGGGTAAATATGAAAACTATGTGAACGTAGAGTAAATTCAATTTCAAACTGTACTATAAAAATGTAGGTGTATTGATAAACTGTTATATAAGAAAAAATCAATGTTAGCAACGTGTGAACAGTGAAAATGGGGTAGAACAGAGGATTTTATGAACTAAAAAAAGCAGGAGAAAGAATCCTGCTTTTAATCGACAACAATATAGGCAATCATTGGGCCGTTATGAGATCTGTCAGAATGAACTTCACAGATTAAACGATAGGTCCCCTCTTTGGCAAATTGAAGTGAAACAACTGTTTCTTCTCCTTTTTTTACAGTTCCTTTAATATTGGTCCCTTCAATATAGAAAGGGTGCTTATCCCCATTAATCCCACTAATAAGCAGCTTAACTTTTTCTCCTTTTTCAAGAATTATTGTGCCGGGATCCCAACGGTAGGCTTCTAGTTCTTTCCCATCTTTCGTTTTCGTCTTAAATTCCGCTGTAACCATATGAATTTCGCGAATTTCTGTTTCTGATTGTTGATTAAAGACAGTGCTATCTCCAGCTTTTAGCATAAACCACGAGGAAATGCTGGCAAGTACAACACCAACTGCTAAAACGAAAAGCAGTGTTTCCTTTTTAAAGACTAAAAATTTCATCCGACTAACCTCCCACAATTTGTCCTAATTAATACTTATGCATGGGATGGTAGTAAACTTGTCTATTTTATTAACTTTTATTTCTTAATCTACCCCTATAAAAATTTACACTAGCTTCGAGTATTCGTTTCACAACGGTTGAACTATATAAAATCTGTCTAGAATAAAAACTAACCAATGATCTATTATGGTATATTTTTCTTTGTTTTTGCTGTTGAACAGTTTATAGTAAAATCAGGAATGAAAAAATAGGTGGTAATCTTGTTGGGGATTAGAAAAGAAACAATATTAAAAGCGTTGAAATTTATTTTTCCAATGTTTTTATTAATTTTTGCCATTCTCGAAATTAAAAAATTCACCGGTAATTTGAATGTTCAATTACTCAAGAATGAAATAGCTCAGCTAAATTTCTGGAGGTTATTATTCATCTTGGCGATTACCTTTGCAGCTGTTTTACCGATGCTGTATTATGATGTCATCTTAGTGAAGGTTTTAAAGTTAAATGTGTCTAAGAGAGAACTGTTCGAACAATCCTTTATTGCTAATTCTTTTTCTAATTTAATTGGTTTTGGCGGTTTAATTGGGGCCATGCTGAGAACTTACTTTTTTCATAAGCTGGAGCAGGACAAGCGGAAGCTTTTAGGAGTCATTGCATCTGTTTCACTTTATTATCTAACCGGGATTTCTCTTCTAACCTGGATTGTAACGACAAGGTACCGGCATTTCCCGCTGTTTGTTGATACAAAGTGGCTTTATTTCGCTGTTTTAGCTGTGGGATTGTATTTACCCATTTTTTTATTGATCCATATGATTAAGTCTAAAAAAGATAATCAATCATTAATTAGTGCTAACGTAAGTATCAAGCTGATTGTAGTTTCTGTTATCGAATGGTTTGCTGTTTTTGCAGCTATATTCGTATTAAGCAAGATACTGGGAATCTCGATCTCTTTTGAGAATCTTTTTCCTGTTTATATCGTTGCTGCCTGTGCCGGAATTATCAGTATGATTCCCGGCGGGCTTGGTTCATTTGATTTAGTATTTATTTGGGGAATGCAGGATTTACAAATACCTGAAGAGAAAGTCCTTGTTCTTCTTTTATTTTACCGAATTGGGTATTACTTCATCCCTTTTTTGATCAGCCTTGTTTTTTTTGTCAAGCTTTATTGGGAACGATGGAACCAATCCTGGAATTATCTTCCTAAAGCGATTGTCCAAGGATTAAGCCATGTCATTTTAACCATGCTCGTTTTTTTATCGGGGCTCATCCTGCTTTTATCTGCTAGTGTCCCAGGCATCATGTCAAGGTTAAAGATTGCCCAAGAACTGCTTTCGTTTCCTATTATTAATGTATCACATCAGCTTTCGGTCGCTGCCGGCTTTTTACTGTTAGGATTATCACGCGGGATTGAATATAGTGTGAAAAGAACATATGATTTGACGATGCTTGCGTTGATTCTTGCTGCATTATTCTCTATTTTCAAAGGAATCGATTATGAAGAGGCGATATTTTTAATTATTGTGGCACTTTTACTTCGAATGTCAAAAGGACAATTTTATCGCGAAAGTTATGTTCTTACATGGGGGAAAACAATTTTTGATGTTACCGTTATTTTAATTATTACTTCCATGTACATTTTGATCGGATATTTGAATTTACCTATTGCAAAATTAACCATTCCGGCAAAATTTTTACCTTATGTCATTGATGATTATTATGACTTGTTTAAGAGTGCTGCTATTGGTCTTGTGATTGCATTGCTAATCTTGTTTACCGGTTATTTAATCAGCTTGTCGAAAAAATGGAAATTAGAGAAATCACTTGGACATGAAAAGGAAATAATGGACCATTTAACAAAGTATAATGGAAAGGTATTATCACATTTAATATTTTTGCATGATAAATATATTTTTTGGAATAGCCAAAAAAATGTTCTGATCTCGTTCCAGAAGTATGCGGATAAATTAGTCATCTTGGGAGACCCGATTGGTGAAAAAGCGGAATTATCAAACGCAATTGAGGAATTCCAAGAAATTGCTGACCTCTATGGTTTCACGCCTGTTTTTTATCAGGTTAGTGATGAAATGCTTCCATATCTACACGGACATGGATTTGCCTTTTTTAAATTAGGTGAGGAAGCCTTTGTTGATTTAAAAAGTTTTTCACTTACAGGAACTAAAATGAAAGGGCTAAGGGCCTTAAAAAATAAATTTAATCGTGAACGCTTTTATTTTGATTTAGTAAAGCCGCCATTTTCTCCAGTTCTGCTCGATGAATTAAGGGGTATTTCAAATGAGTGGCTTCAGGGCAGAAAAGAAAAGGGTTTTTCACTTGGCTTCTTTGATGAACCATATTTGAATATGGCTCCCCTTGCCATAGTAAGAGATGAGCATAAACGAATTCTAGGTTTTATGAGTATTATGTATGTATACGACAACAATCAGACCGTTTCAGTTGATTTGATGAGAGTAACGCCTGATGCACCAGCAGGTACGATTGATTTTCTGTTTCTTTCGTTAATTGACTGGGCAAAGGAACAAGGGTACCTGCGTTTTAATATGGGAATGGCACCGCTTGCCAATGTTGGGCTGTCGAGATTTTCCTTTTTGAGTGAAAAAATAGCCGCCCAAATCTTTCTCCACGGCCATTTTATTTACCATTTTCAGGGGTTAAGGAAATTTAAGCAAAAGTATACGGATATTTGGGAGCCTAAATATCTGGCATATAGAAGAAAAACTTCCTTGCCATTTATTATGGCACAAATCACTTTGTTAATTTCGAAAAAAAGAACATAGCTTGTGATCGGTTAGGATAATCCTTACCGGTTTTTTTTTACGACATCTTTCTTTTTTTGAAGAATCTGTTAAAATCAAATAGGGATTAAATGTAAAAGGTAAGGGTGTAAACGTGTGAAAAAAATTATTTCTGTTATTATCATTGTATTATTTTTCCTTACTTATCAAATGAATATCTTTGCACAGGGAATAGAACAGTTGGATCTGAAAAGTGAGAGTGCTGTTTTATTAGATTCCGACACTGGAGCAGTACTCTATGAAAAAAATGCTAATGAAAAAATGTACCCTGCCAGTGTGACAAAAATTGCGACAGCTATTTATGCGATTGAAAAGGGCAACTTAGATGGTATGGCAACGGTAAGCGCAAATGCCGTTCGGCAAGACGGAACACGTGTTTATTTAGTAGAAGGAGAACAGATGCCATTAAAACAGCTGATTCAGGGTATGCTGATTAATTCAGGTAATGATGCTGCAGTCGCAATTGCTGAATATCTCGATGGGTCGGTTGAGAAATTTGCTGAAAATCTAAATAGCTACTTACAAACAAAGATTGGGGTTAATGATACCCATTTTACAAATCCGAGTGGGTTGTTTGATGAGAATCATTATACAACTGCTATGGATTTAGCCCTAATAACTAATTATGCTATTAAAAACCCTGTATTTGCTGAAATCTTCGGCACAAAAGTGCTTGGGTGGAAGGGGCAGTCCTGGGAGACCACTCTGCTTACACATCACCGGATGCTAAAAGGGGAGCTTCCCTACCCGGAAGTCACAGGAGGAAAAACGGGCTATACCAGCCAAACGAAACAAACTTTAGCTACAACTGCCGATAACGGAAAAATCAAGCTGACAGCTGTTGTGTTAAAATCTGATCTCAAAAATGATAAGTATCAAGATACCGCTTTGCTATTTGATTATGGTTTTAAAGGCTATCAGCACGCGGTCCTTAAACAAGGAGAAATTTATAAAAGCGAGGACAAAGAATTTTATCCTGAACAGGATACTGTTATTACTGAGAATGTAGAGGGCTGTGTAAAAAAGATAAATCCTGATGGCGTTCTTTCAATTGAAGACCAAAATGGAAAGGTGATTCATACAATCCAATTAAAATATAAGGAATTACCGATGCCCAAGATTGCACCTGTTAAAACCAAAAAGGCTAAAGAAGAAAATAACCAACAGCTAATCCAAGTGAATGCACTTGTTGGAATGGCTATTATTGCATTTGCAGCTGCGGTGATTGGTTTCGGTCGAAAAAGGACAAAAGCTTCTAAAAATGCATAAGGGAAAAAGCCATGGAAAGGTTAGACCGATTCCATGGCTTTTTTTCATACCAAATTTACTTGTCAATTGTGATGGGACGAGAATCGAAAGAGGAGGGAGAGTCGATTTGATCTTTATCGTCGACAAAACTTCGTGTACCAACAAAGTCACTTTTATCGCCAAAATTTTGACCATAGCCCTGGTTTTTTTTATCTGAATTATGCCATTCGGCCAATAGGTTTTGACCGATATTTACGGCTGAAGCATTTTCAAAGGAATTAATTTTAATCATAAATATATTAATATTAATATATGGAGCCGGTGCTGGCATCTGATCCCTCCTTATCCTTGCTATTAAATATATGCGATTCCTATTCAATTATGAAGCAGGAGTAATAGTTGGTTTAAATTACAAGGCAGATTAGTAAGATGGAAGTAGGGATGTTTAATATGCTAACGTAGAACGTGGTTATTTTACGAGAAAATGAAGGGGGGGGTGAACCGATGGATATGGATAAATTAAAACAATGGATGGACATCGCAAAGAATATGCATGGGGGAGATTTCTGGAACAATATTTTTGATCAGGATTTCGCCAAGCAATTTATGAACGACCAACAATTTACCCAGCCATTCACGAGCCCTGAAGGAAAATCCAATCGGGCTGAAAATAATTCTCGAACCTTTCCCGCAATTGATTTATTAGAGAGTGATCAAGAAGTTATTGTGATGATAGAGCTCCCAGGGGTGATGAAAGAAAACCTAGAATTAGGACTGAATGGCAATATTCTAACCATTAAAGGCAAAGCCTTACCAATCCACCCACAATTGAAAATAACCTATTCTGAAAGATTTTATGGTGAATTTCAGCGTCAAATTACTTTACCGGATTCTATAAGTCCCGCTCAATTAAGTGCTAAATTTTGGAATGGGATTTTATTCGTAAGTTACCAACGAGCCGTTGAGAAAGGAGAAATTATTCCTATCGACTAATCCGGTTAACAGCTTTTATTTGTGAATCGAACATTCTTTGTTCGTTCTTTTTTACGATTGGACATGTTAAGCTGTTTTCTCCATATAAATGATGTAAGGTATAAAATAAGGGAGTTTGTGAGCATGTCACTTAAAAATTTATTCCTTATCTTCAGGAATCATGATGTTGAAAAGGAACTACAAAAAAAATTACTTTCCTTAGAAATGAATATGGAAGAGCTGAAAAAAGCGCTGCAAGAGTACAAGGAACAAAAGGAAAAGGATACGCAAACATCGGATCCTCCCATCATCATTGAAAAAATTAATATCGAAAAAATCATTTTAGATAAATATGAATTAAATAATAATTTTGGTCAGCTTGGAATTAAAGAATTAAAGGGTAAATTAAATATTGGAGCCACCTATGGAAGTGAGTTTATACCGAAGAAAGATGGGGAAGAGATGGTTGAGAAAAAGCAAAATGAAAAAGTGAAAAAGCCATCACCAGATAGCGGTCCGAAGGTTAACATTTATTCGAAAAAAGAGAAATAAAAAGACTAAAGTTGGAATCCTTTAGTCTTTCAAAACACCTATTGCAGCCTGCTCTCTACCTGCTGGCATACTTCATCTGCTGACATCCCGTTTGCATCGATTACTGAGCCTTTTGTAAAAGTATCCTGCATACCCATCACGTTTGAATCAAGACCAGTAACAACACAACAGTCACAATTTTGTGCGTCTGATTCCTGCTTTAGTTCTACCACGTCGTACCCTTTTTCCCTAAGTGCTTGTTGAATATTTGTAAGAGATTGTTCTACTCCAACTGTTGCCATACAAAACACCTCCTCCTGTAAATTATCTTGCCGAAATTCACGGTAAATATTCTGTATATCCAGCAATAATTGTCCAAAAGATAATAGGGGAGGTGTGTCAAATGGGAAAACGAAGCAAACGAAAAGCTGATCCATCCACCATCGGGCTTAGCTCGCCACAAGTAGAGGGTCAAGGAACAACAACAACAGAAACGGGTTCTAGAGAAGAACCGTCTTCAAGACGAAAGCAAAAGCGATACTAAAACAAAAAAAGAGGATGTCTAGGTAAGGGCTCCCCTATCTAATACATCCTCAACCTAATTTATTGGTACATTTCCGCAACTTGCTTCTGAATTTCATCATTTTCAAGGTATTCATCATAAGTCATTTGCTTATCCACTAAGCCATTTGGCGTAAATTCAAATATTCGATTGGCAATCGTTTGAATGAACTGATGGTCATGTGAAGCAAAAAGCATAGAACCTTTGAAATTGATTAATCCGTTATTAAGCGCTGTGATGGATTCTAAGTCTAAATGGTTTGTTGGTTCATCAAGGAGTAGAACGTTTGCGCCGTTTAGCATCATTTTAGAGAGCATACAGCGAACCTTTTCTCCACCGGAAAGAACACTCGCTTTCTTTAACACTTCTTCTCCGGAAAATAACATTCTTCCCAAAAATCCGCGCAAGAAGCTTTCACTATCATCCTTTGGAGAGAATTGACGAAGCCAATCCACGAGGCTTAAATCACTGTTTTCAAAATACTCGGAGTTATCCTTAGGAAAATAGGCTTGAGATGTAGTGATACCCCATTTAAATGTTCCGCTGTCCGCTTCCATTTCACCCATTAATATTTTAAAAAGCGTTGTTTTTGCGACTTCGTTTGTACCAACTAATGCTATCTTGTCGCCTTTATTCATAAAGAAGCTGATATTATCAAGAACTTTTACCCCATCAATTGTTTTCGTTAAACCTTCCACACGTAACAAGTCATTGCCGATTTCACGTTCAGGTGTGAACCCCACAAACGGATAGCGTCGTGATGATGGCTTAATGTCATCAAGGGTGATTTTATCTAAAAGCTTTTTCCGTGAGGTTGCCTGTTTGGATTTTGAGGCATTCGCGCTAAAGCGGGCAATAAAACTTTGTAGTTCTTTAATTTTTTCCTCTTTCTTTTTGTTTGCGTCCGATGCCATTCTAGATGCTAATTGGCTTGATTCATACCAAAAATCATAATTCCCGACATAGATTTGAATTTTACTGAAATCCAAATCAGCGATATGGGTACATACTTTATTTAAGAAGTGACGGTCGTGGGAAACAACAATAACAGTGTTTTCGAAATTAATTAAGAAATCTTCAAGCCATTGAATCGCTTTAATGTCTAAGTGGTTTGTCGGTTCGTCCAGCAGTAATACATCCGGTCTGCCAAACAATGCCTGCGCCAGCAATACCTTTACCTTTTCGGATCCGGTTAATTCTGCCATTTTTTTATCATGCAGGTCCTCGCCAATGCCCAGTCCCTTTAATAGAATCGCTGCCTCTGGTTCTGCTTCCCAACCGTTTAATTCAGCAAATTCACCTTCAAGTTCGGCAGCCTTCATGCCATCTTCATCAGTGAAATTTTCTTTCATATAAATAGCATCCTTTTCCTGCATGACTTCATACAGTCTTGAATGCCCCATAATAACAGTTTTTAAGACATCAAATTCCTCATATTCAAAATGGTTCTGTTTTAAGACAGCCATTCGTTCATTTGGCCCAAGTTGAACCGTTCCAGTTTGTGCTTCAATCTCACCAGATAAAATTTTTAAAAAAGTGGATTTTCCGGCGCCATTTGCGCCGATTAGCCCGTAGCAATTACCAGGTGTAAATTTAATATTCACATCCTCAAATAATTTACGGTCACCATATCTTAAACTTACATTACTTACAGTAATCATCTAAAAACATCCTCCAAAAAACATATTGCTTTAAATTATACCATTAATATAAGCGAAGAGCGAATTTTTTCAAGCAGGGTAAAAATAGAAAAGAAAAATTTTCTAAAAAAATTTTTCCATATTCACACTTTATTCATATTTTTGTTGTAGAATTAGTGTAAGAAGTTTTAAAGAGGGTGAGAAGTATGGCAAAAAAACAGCTTACTGAACTCGTTAATAAGTTAAAAAAGGCTGGTATAAAAGCAAGTCTGACCAAACCAAAGTCCAATTACCTTTTATTATTACAGCAAATTCAAAAATATCCTTCTTCCGTGAATTAAATAAGAAAAATTGGCATTAAAAAGCGATTAATCCAAGGGACTAACCGCTTTTTTTATTACTCCATCTCATCGATGATTTGATCATAAACCTCTTGTTTATTAAAATCCTTCCCCATTGGGAACTTCGCAACAAATTTGTTGTTTTCATCAACTAAATAGGTGAAGGTTGAATGGACAAATTGACCATTACCTGGGTCTTTGTATTGAAACTGCAATGTATCCGCAACTTTTCTAATTTCCTTTTGCGCATTTTTACTATTTTGCTTTTCTCCGGTTAAGAATATCCAATCATTGTCATTTGATATTCCAAATCCTTGTCTATATCCTTGGAGAATTTCAGGGGTGTCGCGATAGGGATCGATTGTGATTGTGACAAATTCAATGTCCTTGCCGTAAATCCCATTTTTAACTAAATCAGTTTTCAATTCAACCATCTTTTTCGTGGTGGTTGGACAGACATCAGGACAATGGGTATAAATAAATTCAATTAACTTTAATTTGGTTTTATCCTTGCCAAAATTATAGGTATCCCCATTTTGCTTAATTAAAGTGACATCTCCTGGAATTGCCGCATTTGCATCTCGAATAAGGAAAAAAGAAATTCCTCCTGCTATCCCAATGAAAATAGCAAGACTGCATATCAGATAGACTTTTTTCATGACGATCCCTCCTACAATTAAGATAAAGAAGTTTTCCGAAAAAAGATATGGATATTTTGTGAACAAAAGAGGATGCGTCAGGAACAGTAATCCTTTATACTGTAATATTATTACGTATATTAGAAAACTCAGATTTTTCAAGCAGGAAGTTAGGTGGGTAATATGGTAAAGAGAACTTGGAAGTTTACTTTGCAAATGCTTATTCTTATCGTAATCTATCAGATCGGCAATGGAATATCCCGTTTTTTTCATTTGCCGGTTCCCGGAAATGTCATCGGCATTGTTCTTTTGTTCACTTTGCTTTGGCTGGGTGTCATTAAACTTGAGCAAATTGAATTGGCAGCAGGCTGGTTGCTGAAACACCTTGGGTTCTTTTTTATTCCTATATCTGTTGGTCTTATGACATTAGGAAGAACGATGTTTGCAAAGGGTTTATCACTGCTTTTTATCCTTACAGTCAGTGCCTTTGTTGGCTTATTCTTTGCAGGGAAAATAACCCAAGCTGTTATTATGAAAAATGAAAAGGAAAAAGTAACCTCTCATGATCACGCTCTATAGTATTGTTCTTACCGTTTCAGCCTATCTATTTACTCGATTTTTAGCGAAGAAATATTCTACTCCATTAACAAGTCCCGTTTTCTTTAGTACGATTATCATTATTTGCCTTTTAGTTTTATCTAATATTTCTTTTAATGAATACGTACCTGCAAAATCGATTATGACATACTTACTTGGTCCTGCAACGGTTGCCCTAGCTGTTCCTATCTATAAAAATCGAGACTTATTTAAAAAATATTTCAGTGCAGCCTTTATCGGATTGACATTCGGAAGTGTGACCACCATTATTTCAGCTATTCTATTAGCCAGGTGGTTGAATCTGTCGAAATTGTTCATCCTTCCACTAACCGTTAAATCTGTAACCGTACCGGTAGCAACGGAAATAGGTGAAATCATTCATGGGAATATCCCGCTTATTGCCGCATATGTGATTATTACGGGGATGATTGGAGCAATGTTTGGGGCTAAGCTGATGAACTTGTGTAAAATCAACCATCCATTTGCCAGAGGATTAGCCGTGGGAACGATTTCACATGGTATCGGTACTGCTGAGGCAGTAAAGGAAGGGGAGATACAAGGTGCTGTCGCAGGTGCTGCAATGGGGATTGCGGCTGTGTTAACCTCGTTTATCATCCCGCTCATAATTGACTACATTCTGTAAATGGGCTAATTACTGATTGACATATGTTTCTATTTTCAGTATTATTTAGTAGAAAAATTCTTTTATAAAAGGGGAGTATGTTTTTATGTTAGGTGTCGTTCTTAACTAATCCAACTAATTGGATCGTTCATTCCAGTACTCATCCGTTCTTTTTAAAAAGGGTGGAGGGCTTATTTAGTCATGGAATGAAGTTAAGAACAATGAGGCTAGGCATAAGCATACATCTTTATCCAATGTAGCTGTGTACACTCGTGTAGACAGTTTTTATTTTGGGTTAATTTTGGTATGAAAATGAGCGGAGATCCCGCTCGTTACTTTTGGCCGCAATGACATTGTTCATTGCGGCTATTTTTATTTTAGGAGGCAAAAAACGTGAATCAACATACTTTTACCACTTTGGAATTTCAGAAAATTAAAGATATAATCGCGACTTTTACATTAACGAAAGAAGGAAAAGAAAAGATCGAGAGTCTTACGCCATCAACGAATAAAAAACAAATTGAAGCCTGGCTTGATGAGGTTACCGAGGCAGCAACAATATTGAAAAAAAGCGCAAGTGTCCCTGTACATGGTTTAGATGGGATGGAATCTCTGCTAAATAACATGAATAAGGGCGTGGTACTAAGGGCTGATCAGCTGGCAAAGCTTTCTGACTTTCTCGATTGCTGCGGAAAAATGCGGAGGTATATGAAGGATAAAACATATTTCGCTCCACGTGTATCCTCTTATGTTGATGCGATTGATGAATTGCCTGAGCTTGCAGCTGAAATAATACGTTGTATTCGGAATAGCCGTGTAGATGATTATGCCAGTAAGGAGTTATTAAAAATTAGGAAACAAATTGGGATCCAAGAGGAGCGGTTAAAAGATAAAACATTACAGTTGATTCGGTCAAATAAATATAAAGCCTATTTACAAGAGCAGGTCGTCAGTCAGAGGAATGGCAGATATGTCATTCCTATAAAGAAGGAATATCGGAATAAAATAAAGGGAACGGTGTTAGATACATCAGCTTCAGGTTCAACTTTTTTTATCGAGCCAGAAGAAATTGCTCAATACCAAGATCAAGTTACATGGCTGCTCGCGGATGAGGAGGCCGAAGTGCAAAAGGTTTTGGGCTATCTAACAGGACTGGTTGAAGATAAGGAGCAGCAAATTAGCTTAGCAATTGAAACCATGGTTCATTATGATTTTTTATTTGCAAAAGCTAAATATAGCAGGTCCATTAACGGCTCCAAGGTTAGGCTAAATGAATCAGGGGAATTAGAATTAATCCAGGCGCGGCATCCCCTTTTAGGCGAAAAGGCGATACCGCTCACATTCAAAATGGAAGAAGGTCACCGTGCGTTAGTGATTACTGGGCCAAATACCGGGGGAAAAACAGTTACCATAAAAACCGTTGGTCTCCTCATTTTAATGGTTCAATGCGGTCTTCATATTCCTGCATCTGAAGAAAGCTGTTTGAGTATTTTTGAGCGTATTTTAGTGGATATTGGAGATGGGCAAAGTATAACCGAAAATTTAAGCACTTTTAGCTCAAGAATTGTCAATATCATTGATATATTAAAAGAAACGAACCATCGAACATTAACTTTATTGGACGAACTTGGATCGGGAACGGATCCAGGAGAAGGAATGGGACTGGCGACGGCTATATTAGAAACCTTATATGAAAAAGGGGCAGTCATCTTGGCTACGACACATTATAGTGAGATCAAGGACTTTGCCGAAGCACATCCAGGATTTATCAATGGTTCAATGGAATTTGACTTAACAACTCTGAGTCCGACATACCGTTTAACTATTGGCAGCGGGGGAGAGAGTCAAGCTTTTGCTATCGCCTTGAAGCTTGGGATTCATCCGAAAATCATCGAAAGAGCACATCATATCACATACAAGGAAGAGAAACAGTATACAACCGAAATCACTGACGTATGGAAGATCAGGGACCTTGAGAAACAGGTCATTATCAATAAATATCAACATCGAAAGAGAGCGCAAAATACGGAACTAAGAGTACCTACGTATCATCAAGGTGACAATGTGAAAATATCACCTGCAAATGAGTTTGGTATTATCTATACAGGACCCGATCAGCAAGGAAATTATATTGTCCAAATACACGGTGAAAAGGTTTCGGTTAATCATAAAAGAATCACACTTTATATAACAGCTCATGAGCTTTATCCAGAGGATTATGACTTTGATATTATTTTCCAATCAAAAGAAAATAGAAAAAAGAGTAAACTTCTTTCAAAGAGACATGATGAAACGATTACGATTGATTACAAGGAATAAAGAATAGTAAAAAGCAAAGGAGGATCATCCCCTTTGCTTTTTCAACTTCCTATTCTTTATTAAATAATGAGTTTTCCTCTTCATGATTATGGAGTTCAAACACCACGAGCAATGCCTCAAAATATGGAAG
Organism: Neobacillus sp. 19; assembly: GCF_049463095.1. NCBI lineage: Bacteria > Bacillati > Bacillota > Bacilli > Caryophanales > Bacillaceae > Neobacillus > Neobacillus sp. 19. Next base: position 178,664 of record NZ_JBMPZU010000035.1, read on the forward strand.
GATGACATCAGTTACTCCCTCACGCTCCCGATGTTCTTTAATATAATTCACAATTAATTCTAGGATTTGATGATCTCTCTTTAGTTTAATGATGGTTTCATACAAGTCCGGCTGTTCCTTTAGCCTTTCCGCAAAAAAGCCTTCCTCTTCCGATTGGGCATGAGCAAGTGTCCGTGTCTCCCAATGTTCGATTAGTGCATCACAAATTTCATTGATATTTTCTTGTTTGTTTCCTTGCGCTAGTTCTTTCAGGACTTTTGTTAAATCCCTTGCTTCTGTATAAATCCCATCATGAATCGAATGGTGGGAATGTTTTTTCCTTAAAGATGGTCCAGACATTAAAATTCTCCTTAATCACACTGTATTATTCAAGTCATGTCCAAAACAGAAATTTTTTAAAACTATGTAAGGTAAATTGTCTGTATACAATGTAATTGACTGGGGACCTTATTAGATAAAAATGTCATGGGAAGGTGAAGAGAATGGAGCGCAAACGAGCCCCGCTAATAAAAAAGTTAAAATTTTTCGGGCAATCCAAAGATATGGCTGAACATGCCGTATTGTCCCCAATGGACCGAGATTCCGAAAAAATATATCGCAGGAGATGGCAGCATGATAAAACTGTTCGTACGACGCATGGAGTAAATTGCACAGGTTCATGCAGCTGGAAAGTTCATGTCAAGGACGGCATTATCGCTTGGGAAACACAGCAAACGGATTACCCCTCTACAGGTCCTAATATGCCTGAGTATGAGCCGCGGGGCTGCCCAAGGGGAGCGAGTTTTTCTTGGTATATTTATAGTCCGCTAAGGGTCCGTTATCCATATGTGCGCGGCAGTCTATTAAAAATGTGGCGGGAGGAACTTGCTAGTACAGATGATCCGGTTGCAGCTTGGAAGGAAATAGCCTCTAATCCTGAAAAATCAAAGAGATATAAACAGTCAAGAGGAAAAGGAGGACTTGTCCGTTCATCATGGGATGAGGTGAATGAGCTAATTTGCGCGGCTCTAATTTATTCTATTCAAGAATTTGGTCCCGATCGAATTTTTGGATTTTCACCAATCCCAGCGATGTCCATGGTCAGCTATGCAGGCGGCGGAAGGTTTTTGTCACTTCTTGGGGGCTCTCTATTAAGCTTTTATGACTGGTATGCAGACCTACCGCCTGCATCTCCGCAGGTATGGGGTGAACAAACGGATGTTCCGGAAAGCTCTGATTGGTTTAATTCTTCCTATCTATTAATATGGGGCTCCAATATCCCTCAGACACGGACACCTGATGCCCATTTTATGGTGGAAGCAAGATACCGCGGGACAAAGGTTGTAGCGGTAAGTCCGGATTATGCTGAGTATGTTAAGTTTGCTGATAATTGGTTAAATGTCCAAGCCGGTATGGACGGGGCACTAGGGATGGCGATGACTCACGTAATCCTAAAAGAATTTTATGTGGACCAAGAAACGGAATATTTCTTTGATTATGCGAAAAAATTTACCGATCTCCCGTATCTGGTAAAATTAAAAGCCCACGGGGATCAATATGTATCCAGCACTTTTTTACGCGCTAGCGAGCTTGATTCCTCCATCACAAATGGAGAGTGGAAAACGGTAGTCTGGGATCAAGATTCGAACAAACCGGCATTTCCGAATGGCACAATTGGCCACAGATGGGAAGATAATGGACAGTGGAACCTTCATTTAAATGATACGGAGCAAAACCTTACGAATCTGCAGCCATCTCTGACACTGCTAGGGAGAGAAGACAAAGCAGTCCGAGTGGAATTTCCTCATTTTGAGGTGGAAAAGCGTGAAACCTTTACTAGGGAGGTCCCAGTGATAGCCATCCAATTAAATGGAGAAACCACTTATGTAACGACTGTCTTTGATTTAATGCTTTCAAAATTTGGCGTATCAAGACAAGGGCTCCAAGGGGACTTTCCAAAAGACTATGACGATCCTAAACCATATACACCAGCATGGCAGGAGGCATTGACAGGTGTAGATGGGAAGCTCGCAGCACAAATTGCCAGAGAGTTTGCCCAAAATGCTATTGATTCCAAAGGCCGTTCAATGATTGTGATGGGATCAGGAATCAACCAATGGTACCATGCGGATGCTACATACCGAACTGTTTTAAACTTAGTGCTCTTAACAGGTTCACAGGGTGTTAATGGCGGCGGGTGGGCTCATTATGTGGGCCAGGAAAAGGTTCGCCCGCTCGAAGGCTGGCAGACACTCGCGATGGCGAGAGATTGGGGAGGTCCACCAAGGCTTCATGCGGCAACTCCATTCTTTTATTTTGTCACGGAACAGTGGAAATACGATGACCAATCAATCGAGGATCAGATTTCACCACTTGTTAGTGAACCAAGGTATAAACATTCAGGAGACTATTATTATTTGGGCACAAGGCTTGGCTGGACACCCTCTTATCCACAATTTGATAAAAATCCAATTGATTTTATTGATCAATCAAAAGTGACAGAGAAGGAGCAGATTTTCCAATCCATTGTCGATGAAGTGAAACAAGGGAAAACAAAGTTTGCGATTCAAAATCCGGAGGACCCAAACTCATTCCCAAAAGTCATGTTTGTCTGGAGAGGAAATTTGATTGGAAGCTCATCAAAAGGACATGAGTACTTTCTAAAATATATGCTTGGAACCCACCACAGTAATTTAAGTGAGCAAAATACTGAATTAAAGACGGAAGACATTGAATGGGACGAACCTTCAGTTGAGGGAAAGCTTGATTTAATGGTTAATATTGATTTTCGAATGGCTGGTACAGGTCTGTATTCTGATATTATCCTTCCGGCAGCTACATGGTACGAAAAATATGATATTAGCAGTACCGATATGCACCCGTTTATCCATCCCTTTAATCCTGCGATAGCTCCGCCATGGGAATCGAAATCGGATTGGGATACATTTAGGGGGCTGGCGAAGAAATTTTCATCAATGGCTGTACGTTATTTTAACGGGCCGGTGCAAGACATCGTTGCGACACCAATGCTTCACGATTCCCGCGATGAAATATCCGAGTCCTGTACTTTCGGAAAAATCCCAGACTGGCAGAATGGTGAATATGAGCCGGTACCAGGGCGAAATTTCCCGCGCCTGCACTTAGTCGAGCGCGATTATTCCAAAATATTTGAAAAATTTATTTCTCTTGGTCCTATTGTAAAGGAACAAATTGGTGCAAAGGGAATCAGCTGGGATGCCAAAGAAGAGTATGAAAAATTAAAGAAAATCCTTGGAACTGCAGCTAAAACAGCTTATAAGGATTGCCCAAGTCTATATACTGCAAGGGATGCCTCGGAAGCAATCCTTTCATTATCTAGTGCCACAAACGGTTCACTGGCAATGAAAGCATGGGATGCATTGGAAAAGAAAACGGGTCAGAAATTAAAGGATTTGGCAGAAGAAAGAGCGGAAGAACATATGTCCTTTAATGACATTACGGCACAGCCGCGTCAAGTGATTTCAACACCTGTCTTTAGCGGGACTGAAACGGGCGGACGGAGATACTCTCCATTTACAACGAATGTTGAACGTTTAGTCCCATGGCGCACATTGACAGGCAGACAGCACTTTTATTTAGATCATGAAACGATGATTGAATTTGGTGAGGAATTCCCTGCATTTAAGGCGCCGCTCCGAAAGGCGGCATTTCAAACAAAGGATCGAAAACCGCTTAATATGGGGAAGGAAATTAATTTGCGCTATTTAACGCCGCATTTTAAGTGGTCCTTCCATAGTACCTATGGTGATATTTTACCGATGTTAACGTTATTCAGAGGCGGACCGCACGTTTGGATGAATCGGGATGATGCCAAAGAAGTGGGCATTGCCGATAATGATTGGCTGCAAATGTATAATCGCAACGGTGTTGTAGTAGCAAGGGCAGTTGTTACTCACAGACTTCCAAGGGGAGTCGCATTCATGTACCACGTTCAAGAGCGTCATATAAACGTTCCTGGTTCAACGATTACCAAAGAACGCGGCGGTACATTCAACAGCCCAACAAGGCTGCAGATGAAACCAACTCATGTGATTGGCGGATATGCGCAGCTAAGTTTTGGATTTAACTATTATGGACCGTGCGGCAGCCAGCGGGATGAAAGAGTTGTCATAAGCAGACTTGATCGGGAAGAGGTGGACTGGCTTGAGAATTAAGGCGCAATTTGGGATGGTAATGAATCTCGATAAATGTATCGGCTGCCATACATGCAGCATTACGTGCAACAATACCTGGACAAATCGTCCCGGTGCAGAATATATGTGGTGGAACAATGTTGAAACGAAACCCGGTGTCGGTTATCCGAAGGAATGGGAGAATCAAGAGAAATATAAAGGCGGCTGGGTATTGAAGAACGGTAAGCTTGAATTAAAGGCCGGAGGCAGAGTTTCTAAACTATTAAATATCTTTCATAACCCTGACTTAGCCCAATTAGATGATTACTATGAACCATGGACCTATGATTATGAACACTTAACCAATAGTCCGGAAAAAGAACATCAGCCAGTGGCCCGCCCGAAGTCACAGGTTACTGGAGAGTATATGGATATCAAATGGGGGCCGAACTGGGAGGACGACCTTGCAGGCGTTTATCAAACAGGGAAAAACGACCCTAATATAAATGGGATTGAAGAAAGAGTTAAATTCGAGTATGAACAAACCTTTATGATGTATTTACCAAGAATTTGCGAGCATTGCGTCAATCCCACATGTGTTGCTTCCTGCCCATCCGGGGCCATTTATAAAAGGGAAGAGGACGGAATTGTTCTGGTAGACCAAGATGCATGCCGCAGCTGGCGTTACTGTACAACAGGCTGTCCCTATAAAAAAGTCTATTTTAATTGGAAAACACATAAGGCGGAAAAATGTACCTTTTGTTTTCCAAGAATTGAAGCAGGGCTGCCTACGGTTTGTTCAGAGACCTGTGTGGGCAGGCTCCGCTATTTAGGGATTGTTTTTTATGATTTAGACAAAGTAGAAGCTGCTGCATCGGTTACAAATGAAAAAGATTTGTACGAAGCCCATTTAGGTATATTTTTAGATCCACATGATCCTGAGGTAATCGAGGCGGCACGAAAAGCTGGATATCAGGAAGATTGGATAGAAGCAGCCCAAAGGTCACCGGTCTATAAATTGGCGGTGGAACAACGGATTGCACTGCCGCTTCATCCGGAATACCGAACACTGCCGATGGTATGGTATATTCCACCGCTCAGCCCGGTAATGAGTGCCTTTGATGGGGGATTAGATGGAGTGAATCCACATGTGATCTTTCCACAAATCGATCAGCTCAGGATTCCAGTCGAATACTTGGCAAATATGCTAAGTGCTGGTGATACAGAAGTTATTCGCAAGGTGTTAAAGAAAATGGTGGCGATGCGCAGTTATATGAGGTCTTTAAATTTAGGGAAAAAGCCTGAAAAAACAATTCTAGATGCGATAGGGATGACAGAGAAAACGATGCATGAAATGTATCAGCTTGCTGCTATTGCCAAATATGATGACCGATATGTCATTCCGAAATCTCATCGGGAAGATGCAGCTAATCAGTATCTAGGACAAGGAACGGGTGGATTTGATTTTATGGAGGCGTGCTCCGGATGTTCCGTTACACCTGGAATGCCTGGAGACTACAAAGTTGGAGACGATTATTGGGGTGAGCTAAATGGATGAGTACCAACAAATTTTCAGGCTGTCTTCTACACTGCTGCAGCATCCTGAGGAAGCATGGTTTGAAGATGAGGGATTAAAATCTGAAATTTCCGCCATTGAAAATCAATTAGTGAAATTACTGTTTAGGCAATTTTTTCACCATCTTCAATCAGCCTCTTATTTAGAGATATGTTCGCAATATGCGCAAACATTTGATTTTAGTGATAAAACTACGCTTTATTTGACGTATCCAATTTTTGGAGAAAATCCTGATCGCGGAAAAGCACTTGTGAAATTAAAGAATGAGTATTTTGAAGCGGGATTTCCATTAGAAAGTGACGAGCTTCCGGATTATTTACCGTTAATTCTTGAGTTTTGTTCGATTGCTCCCATAGAGTCCGCTCAGAAAATGCTCCAGATTCATCGAAAGTCAATTGATCAATTGTTAAAAGAATTATCATTGCTAGATAGCCCATATCAAATGATTCTGCAGGCTTGTGTGCAAACAATAGACAACATCCTAAGCAAACAAAAGGCTTCTTAGGGGGGATCAAAGCATGACATTTTTTCAAAATTTTTTCTGGGCATCTTTCCCATATATAATGTTAACGATGTTTGTAGTTGGACATATTTATCGCTATAATGTCGACCAATTCGGCTGGTCCGCCAAATCAAGTGAATTTCTTGAAAAAAAGCAATTAAAATGGGGAAGTATTTTATTCCATTATGGGATTATCTTCGTGTTTTTTGGCCATGTAGCTGGAATCCTTATCCCAAAAGCTTTTTATGATGCTGTTGGAATTACCGATCACATGTATCATTTTGGTGCAGTTTGGATAGGGGGGCTGGCAGGGGTTGCGACCATAATAGGTGTTTTGTTGTTGATGGTTCGCCGATTTACTGTTAAACGAATCTATATTCACAGTACGTTTCGTGATATTTTGGTTCTGGTGTTACTTGCGGTTATTATTATTTCTGGCTTCGTAAATACAGTTTGGATTACAGGAAGAGGAGTAGCCTTCGAATATCGAGAAACGATTAGTCCATGGTTTCGCGGCATCCTTTCCTTCAATCCAACTCCTGGTCTGATGATTGGCATCCCGGTCGGTTTTCAAATTCATGTCGTTTCCGCCCTGCTGCTATTTGGTATTTGGCCATTTACGAGGCTTGTTCATGTATGGAGTTTGCCGTTGGAATACCTAAGCCGCAAATTTGTCGTTTACCGTGCTGTCTTTGGCAGAAGAAATATAGCAATGTCAGCAGAACGGAAAAATAAAATAGAATAAAGCAAAAACGGAACCAGGCGGTTCCGTTTTTGCTTTATTTCTTTTGCTTGTATTTTTGTGCAAGTAATTTTTTTACCTCATTATAGCTTAAACCGGCCTGGCTGTTTAATCGTTTTACTTCCTCGATGTCTGTTCCGGCCACTGTGTAACGTTTTTGACTGGTCATCATTGTTTATTCACACTCCCGGGGATTTAAGATTTTCTGGAAATGAAAAGGGCAAGTATTGGACATACTATGATTAAAAGGAGGCGGTTCCCATTTTTTACGGTAAAAGGGCAAAAGATGAAGAAATTGAAATCATACTTGAAGATACCGAAGTTTATTCTTGTATGGATGACGCCTGTATTGGCTGGATGAGAAAGGATTTTGTCGCTGACGACTTACTCTGTCCAATGTGCGGCAATGAAATGGTACAGGAAATAAGAGAGCTTCCGAAAATCTAAAAAAACCTGCTTCTAAAGACTGTCGCTAAAATGGACAGTCTTTTATTGATAATACATAAGCTACCTGTTCTATTACAGGTTTTCATTTTGCTGGCGGATTTCATCCCCGCTAATAATGGTGTTGGCTTCTTCAAGATATTTATGCTCATCAACTGAATTTCCCGATATATTCTTCTTATTTGGAAAGTTAGAACCATTTTCAATCGTCATTTGTGATTCTTTTGCCGCCGGTGTCAAATAATCTTCCTTTTTAGCCATGTACATCATCTCCTTGAGTAAAGGATTTGCATAGGGAGACGGGAATATACAAAAAAAACTCTCCGCAATTGGGAGAGTTTTCTTCTTTATTCTTCTCTTTTAGATAGGCAACGATCACATTCCATTAGATAACTCTCGGCTTGTTCCTCCATATGCTGACCACACTCTGGACATTCCTTTTTTGGCAGGTTACGGAAAAACTCAACTGGACTCATTAACATAATAAATCTCCCCCTTTATTAATACAGTTTATTTTATTTCCTCTTGTTATAGTACAGTATAAACAAAAAAATCAAAATTGTGTAGACTTTTTTTAAAAAAATCTGCAAATTTATTAAAAATAAGTCTTTTATCACAGAAATCAGCTTTTGCGATCTTAGATTTATAAATAGTGCTTCCATACTCAACAACTTTACATTACAATCATAGTAGAAAATCTATGTAGAAATTGGAGGGCTGCTGGTTAATGAATGAACTGCTTGGAACTTTTCATCCTTATTTCATTATTATTGCCCTTGGCTTAACTATCATGGCATCATATACAAGCTTAGATATGTTTACCTTAATCAGGTCATCTAACCAAAATAAACGGCTTCTATTTCTTGGCGGGACATTATCAATGGGGATTGGAATATGGGTCATGAATTTTATGGCACTTATTTCAGCAGATACCAATCGGCTGGCAGGCTATCATATTCCGCTTACAATATTATCTATTTTTATCGGGATTTCTTTTACAGGCATGGCTTTCCTTGCATTTTTCGGAAAAAGCATTCAGTTCTATCATTTACTGATCGGCAGTTTCTTTTTAACTTTTGCAGTTATTGCTATTCAAGTAATCGGTTTATATGCCATGAATGTAAATATAAAGTACAATATCGTTCTGTTGTTATTTTCAGGAATCGTTATTTTTTGTTCGTTTTTATTTTCTCTGTGGATTCTTTTCTCTTCAAGCTATTCACAAGGAAATCAGACTTGGCTAAAACCAATCAGCGCGCTGATAATATCAGGAGCTATTGCAGAAGGACACTTTCTATTAAAAAGAGCTGCCATTGTGACAGCTGATATGGGAGCAGGTTCAAACACAGATAGTCCATTTTTTATTTATTTGGTGTTATTTGTCTCTGTTTTAATCACCGGAGGACTGATTATTTCGAGTACTTTAATTAGTAAACAATTAGCCGCAGCGGATACAAACTTAAAGGACATTAAGTCAGCACTTGATGCTGCCGCCATTGTTGCGATAACAGATCCCCAGGGGACCATTATATATGTGAATGATAAATTTGAGGAGATTTCCAAATATAAGAAGGAAGAGATAATTGGAAAAAATCACCGGATTTTAAATTCAGGGTTTCATCCAAAAGAATTTTTTCAAGATTTATGGAAAACGATTCAATCCGGACAAAAATGGCGAGGGGAGATTCGGAATAAAGCAAAGGATGGATCGTATTATTGGGTGGACACTACGATTGTTCCATTTTTAAATAAAAAAGGGAAACCTGTTCAATATATCGCTATTCGCTCCGATATCACAAAACGCAAGAGGGCAGAAGAACACCTGGAAGAGACCCTTAAAGAAAATATAGATATAAAATTTGCTTTAGATCAATCCTCCATTGTTGCCTTTACTGATGCAAAAGGAATTATCACCAGTGTAAACGAAAAATTCTGTGAGATTTCAAAATATAGCCGCGAAGAAATTATCGGAAGAGACCATCGTATCCTTAATTCTGGTTATCATTCTAAAGATTTCTTTAAAAATCTTTGGAAGTCGATAGGAGAAGGAAATGTATGGAAAGGGGAAATTAGGAATAGGGCCAAGGACGGCACCTTTTATTGGGTGGATACCACGATTGTTCCGTTTTTAAATGAATACGGGAAGCCTTACCAATACCTCGCCATTCGTAATGATATTACAGAACGAAAGAAGACAGAAGAGGTGCTGCATCGCCAGGATAAGCTTGCTGCAGTCGGACAATTGGCTGCAGGAGTTGCTCATGAAATTCGCAATCCTCTTACATCCATGAAGGGATACACTGAATTCTTACAGCTAGATGAAAAAGATCCAGAACGCTTGGAGTTTTTAAATATTATTCTGGACGAGATTGAACGGGTAAATACCATTGTCGAGGATTTTATGGTGTTAGCTAAACCGAAGGCAGTTGAATTAGAGGAAAAGAATGTTGTTCCGGTCATAAGAAATGTCGTCTCGCTGCTTGAGTTTGAAGCGAGGAAGAAGAATGTCCGCCTATCATTCAATTGTAATCAAGAGATCATCCAAATTGAATGTGATGAGAATCGCTTAAAGCAGGTTTTCCTTAATTTTATTAAAAATGGCATTGAAGCAATGCCAAATGGTGGAGACATACATGTTAATACGATGATCCATGATAATAATGTGCAAATTTCCATTCAGGATACCGGTGTTGGAATACCAAAGGACAAATTGAAAAAGCTTGGGGAGCCGTTCTTCACGACGAAGAGTAATGGAAATGGTTTAGGATTAATGGTTAGTTTTAAAATTATTGAAAGTCATAACGGAAAAGTATTTGTTGAAAGCGAACCGAATAAAGGAACAACCTTTAATATTTTATTACCTGCAAAGATTGCTTAAAAACGAGAGGAAACTCTCGTTTTTTATTTTGCTGCAGCAATTTTAAAAAAATAGAAAATTTATCAAAAAATAGCCTACAAACGGAATAAATAGATTATTATGGTTATATAGATATTATTGTTTTCTATGGGGAGGGTTTATAGTGAGTGAAGCAAATTTTGTAAAAACAATCTGCGGATATTGCGGTACTGGATGCGGACTGATCCTAGAAGTCAAGGATAACAAAATTATGAAAATCCGCGGGGATAAGGAAGCACCGGTAAATAAAGGGCAAACATGTGTAAAGGGTGCTTTTGCCTATGAATATGTACATGCCAAAAATAGACTAACAACACCGCTAATCAGAAAGGCCGGCCAGCTGGTGGAAACAACATGGGAAGAGGCCTATCAATTCATTGCGGACAACTTATCGAAGATTAAAACGACATGGGGTCCAAATGCCATTAGTATGTTTGCATGTGCCCGGAGCACCAATGAATCCAATTTTGTTACACAAAAATTTATGAGGACGGTAATTCAAAGCAACAATATTGATGGATGTAACCGTACGTGACACGCTCCTAGCGTTGCCGGTCTGGCAACTGTTTTTGGAAGCGGTTTCCCTACCAATACACTTGAAGATTTCGATAAGGCAGAAGTATTGCTGCTAATGGGATCAAATACAACTGAAGCACATCCCATTATTGCGAATCGAATGAAAAAGGCGGCAAAATCAGGCCTAAAGATTATTGTCATCGATCCAAGAAGAATTGATATGGTGAAATCAGCCCACCGTCATTTACAAATTAATGTCGGTTCTGATATTGCCTTAATTAATGCCTTTATACGGGTTATTCTGAAGGAGCGTCTATATAATCCTGATTTTATCGAGCAGTTTACAGTCGATTTTGATAGGCTAGCAAAACAAGTTGAGCCATATACCCCTGAATATGCAGCATCGATTACAGGCGTAAACGCGGATGATATTGTCAATACTGCTAGGGAGTACGCAACATCCAACTGCTCAATGATTGCCTATACCCTAGGGATTACCGAGCACCATTGCGGTGTAAATAATGTTTTTGATATTGCAAACTTGGCATTGTTAACGGGAAACATTGGAAAAGAAGGAACTGGAATTATGCCTCTCCGAGGACAGAACAATGTTCAAGGTGCGGGGGATATGGGTTGTCTCCCTAACCAGTTAGCTGGAGCAATGAGCTTAGCCAATGAGGAGTTCAGGGCTCGTTATGAAAAGGAATGGAAGGTGGAACTAAATCCACAAGCAGGAGACACGCAAACCCGCACGTTCGATCGATTGGAAATGGGCGAGTTAAAGGCACTATATGTAATTGGTGAAAATCCGCTCCTTGCTGATGTTCACATGAATCATACAAAAACATTATTTGAAAAACTTGATTTATTAATTGTCCAAGATATTTTCATGACCGAAACAGCTAAAATGGCTGATGTGGTATTGCCTGCACGTTCATGGGGTGAAGTGGAAGGGACGTATACAAACACAGACCGGAGAATTCAAAGGGTTCGGAAGGCTGTAGATGCCCATTCGAATACGAAAGAAGACTGGGAAATTCTTTGCGAGCTTTCTACATTAATGGGCTATCCGATGCACTATAATAATAGCGAAGAAATCTGGAATGAAGTAAGAAAACTTGCCTGGGAGATGTATGGCGGCATATCTTACGATCGGCTAGAAACGGAGTATAGTTTACATTACCCGTGCCCTGATGAAAATCATCCGGGAACATTTATCATGCATGAACGGTTCCATAATCAGCAGCCTGCCGTTAAGAAATCACCATTTGTTCCGGTAGATTATACTGAGCCTTTAGAATTACCCGACAAGGAATATCCATTTACGTTAACAACAGGAAGACGGTATGAATCCTATAATACCCATACGCAGACACGTCACTACGCGCTGGGGGTCAAGGTAAAACAAACAGAAGAGACAGTGGACATCCATCCGGATGATGCAAACGCTCTTGGAATAACAGATGGTGAAGTAGTCCAGGTTCGCTCCCGGAGAGGGGAGTTAGAGGTGAAGGCGAAGGTGACAGAGCAGGTTGTTCCCGGTCTTGTCTTTATGAGTTTCCATTGGAGTGAAACACCGACAAATGTGTTAACATTAAATGAGTATGATCCAATTTCTGGTACTGCTGAATATAAAGCCTGTGCTGTTGCAATTTCGAAAGTATAAAAATTTTAATAAAGAATAGTGCAGTAAAATATGCTGTACTATTCTTTTTTTTGTGGAAAGTAAAAAAAGTGAATACTGAATATTCAGTTATCGGGAAATGCTATTGTAATATAATTGCCATCGTTGTAAACGAATTAACATCGCATTGTTCTTTGTATCAGAAAAATACATGTTATCATTGGTACAGTTAGCCACGAAAGAACATGGGAGGTAATAAAATGATAAAAAAAATAAAAGCATTTATAGCAGTAGCTGTACTCTCAGGAACTGTAGGCGCTAATGTACATGCTGCAGAGTTAACTGTGAAGGAAGGGGACAATCTATGGGATCTTTCACAGTTACATAATACAACGGTAGAAAATATTGAAAAATGGAATCATCTTACTACAGACCTGATTCATCCTGGGGATGTGCTGCAAATTGCTACTGAAATACAATACACGGTTCAACAGGACGATACTTTATCGTTTGTAGCAATGAAATATCAGGTTACTGTTAATCAAATTAAAGAGTGGAACAAACTTAATACAGACCTTATTCATCCTGGTTTAACTCTTATCATTTATGATGAATTAAATAACCATGCTGAGTCAGCTGGAGATGCGATAAATAGCAGCAACAATACTAGCGAAAAAGCTTCAGTTGAAGCCACTTCTGAACCCGAAAAAATGGTAAACGAAAGTGCAAATTCAGCAACAAATAATGCTGGCAATGTAAGCGAAGCAACAAATAATGAGGCAGAGAACTCAAAGGAATTTACCGTAAATGCTACTGCCTACACGGCTTCCTGTGAAGGGTGTTCAGGTACAACAGCCACCGGGGTTGATTTAAGTGCAAATCCAGATGCAAAGGTTATTGCAGTTGATCCTTCTGTCATTCCCTTAGGAAGTAAAGTTTATGTTGAGGGCTATGGTGAAGCGATCGCTGCGGATACTGGCGGAGCGATTAAAGGAAATCGAATTGATGTATTTATTCCTTCAAAGCAGGATGCGATTAATTGGGGGAGGAAACAAGTAACAGTAAAAATTTTAAATGAGTAGGAAAAGCACACTTTATCTAGGATGAAGTGTGCTTTTTAATTGCGGCTTGCTATTAACGTAAATTTGCAAATTTATCTAAATCCCGATTTTCACCAATCACCACTAACACATCACCTAAATTTATTTTCTCATCCGGAGATGGGGAGATATTTATTTCGTCTTCGTGCCGAATGGCAATCACGCTAAGATTGAATTTAGCCCTTAAATCCACCTCTCTTAAGGTTTTCTCTACCATTCGATTTGGCGGCTTCACTTCTTCCACACTGTAATTCTTTGAGATTTCAATGAAATTTAAGACATTTGGCGATAACAACTGATGAGCAACCCGGATTCCCATATCCCGCTCAGGGAAAACAACCCAGTCGGCACCAACTTTTTGCAGTACTTGACCATGCAATTTGTTAATTGCCTTAGCAATCACCTGTTTTACTCCAAGTTCCTTTAATAGTAGGACAGTTAAAATACTTGCCTGGATATCACTTCCTATGGCTACAATAACAGTTTCAAAATTACGAATTCCGATTAATTTCAGTGCCTCAGCATCTGTAGAATCTGCAATAACCGAATGGGTTGCATATGGATGTGATTCTTCAACCCGTTCCTCATTTATATCCACTCCAAGTACTTCCTGGCCAGATTCATATAATTTATTGGCGATACTAACTCCAAATCTGCCTAAGCCAATTACAGCGTATTGATTAGCCATAGTTCAAAATCCTCCTTGATGTTAAAAACTACCCAATCATGATTTTTCCCTTTGGATATCGGAATGCATCAGGTTTTCTCCGCATAGCTACAGCAAAGGCAATGGTTAAAGGTCCAAGTCTGCCTGCGAACATCGTTAAGGTAATTAACACTTTACCAAGTGGTGATAAGTCACGGGATAAGTCCATTGATAAGCCGACTGTACCAAAGGCAGATGTTGTCTCAAATAAAAGCTTTAAAAAATCTGTTCCATGTTCTGTAATTGTAAGTAGCATTGTGACAGTCAATACAAGAAACAAGGCACATAATGTAACCGTCAATGATTTATAGATTGTTTCATAACCAACTCGCTGCCGATAAAAAATAACATCCTCTTTGCCCCGAATTTGCGACCAGACTGCTCCTAATAATGTTGTAAATGTAGTTGTCTTAATTCCACCTCCTGTTGAACCAGGGGAAGCACCAATAAACATTAAGAAGATAATGAACAACAAAGATGACTGGGTCATTTCAGCAATATTTAAAGTATTGGCACCATCTGTCCTCGCAGCAACGGACTGGAATAATGCGCCAAGAATTTTACCAGAAAAGGATAGGGGCTTTAAGGTTTTTTCATTGGTAAATTCTAATATAAAAATTCCAATTGTTCCGCCAATTAATAATAAGAAGCTTGTAACTAAAACAATTTTCGTATGCAATGATAAGCGTTTGGAACTGCTATATTCAAAAAGTTCATTCATAACGATAAAGCCAATCCCGCCAACGGTAATTAATGAACAGATTGTTAATACAATAGTGGGATCAGCTACATACGCTGTTAGACTTTGATAATTGCCTAAAATATCAAACCCTGCATTATTAAAATTCGAGATAGAATGAAAAATCCCGAAATAGATCGCTCTTCCCACTGGCATGTCAAAAGAAAACCGTATAGATAAAAGCACAGCACCGGTGAATTCAATAACGGCAGTAAATATTAAAATACGTTTAGCTAACCGTACAATTCCTTCCATTGAAAGGTTATTTAGTGATTCTTGAAGCAAAATTCTTTCTTTTAAAGAAATTCGTTTCCCTAATAAAAAAGCAAATAAGGTAGCAAAGGTCATAAATCCAAGACCGCCGACTTGAATCATAGACAAAATGATTAGCTGTCCAAATAACGTAAACGTAGTTCCAGTATCCACAACAACAAGACCTGTTACACAAGTGGCCGATGTTGCTGTAAACAATGCGTTAATAAAAGATAACCCTTGGCCATTTGTTGTTGCTGCTGGAAGGATCAAGGAGAGAGTTCCTATTAAAATAATAGAAGCAAAACCCAAAACAAGGATTTTAGGGGGATCAAGAAATCGTTTTTTTTGTTGCATTGATTTTCTTCCAATCCTATTAAATTTTAAAAAAACCCACTATATATTTAAACTGCCATAATGATAAAATACATATTACAGGAAAAATATACTACTGGATATAACTTATGTAAATAATTCTTTTCTCTTGTGTCATACCTCATAGTTTTAATATTGAAAGTGTTCTATAATACTAAAAGAAAAATTTTCCATACGAATGGATTTACCAAGTAAATATATAACTTTATTTTGAGGGTATAGTAAGAGTAAAGGGATTTTGAGGGGGATGAAAATGAATCAAGGTACAAAACAACTTTTTATTCAAACTGGAAGTCTCGTGGCGGGATTTATGGTTTGGGTACTTATTTCTTCACTTATGCCTTTTATAAAGGCTGATATTCCTTTATCATCAACAGAAATTGCCTGGGCTACAGCTGTGCCGGTTATTCTGGGATCACTTCTCAGGGTTCCCATCGGCTTTTGGACCAACCGATATGGTGCAAGATTTTTATTTACGATCAGTTTTATTATTTTGCTTATACCAATTGCCCTTATAAGTTATGCGAATTCCCTAATGATGCTTATCTTGGGGGGATTATTACTTGGTATTGGAGGAGCAGTTTTTTCAATAGGCGTTACCTCGCTGCCGAAATATTATGTAAAAGCAAAGCATGGTTTTATCAACGGTATTTATGGCGCTGGTAATATTGGTACGGCAATTACCTCTTTTTCTGCACCTGTACTTGCAAATGCGTATGGATGGAGAAATACCGTTAAAATATTCCTTGTGATCATGTTGATATTTGCTTTACTAAATTTCCTTTTTGGCGACAGAAAGGAACGGAAGGTCGACAATTCCTTATCTGATCAAATTAAAGAAGTTTATAAAAATCCTAAACTGTGGTTTTTAAGTTTATTTTATTTTATTACCTTTGGATCTTTTGTCGCATTCACCATATATTTACCTTCCTTTTTGGTGAATCACTTTGAATTGGATAAGGTGGATGCAGGGTTACGAACCGCCGGTTTTATTGCACTAGCCACGTTTTTTAGGCCTGTAGGCGGCTGGCTTGGAGATAAAATAAATCCATTTCTAATCCTTATGGCCGTATTTTTCAGCCTTACCTTTGCAGGGTTTCTTTTGTCATTTACGCCATCACTGCCAATCTATTCGTTTGGCTGTTTATTAGTGGCTTTCTTCGCAGGGATTGGAAATGGGGCAATCTTTAAGTTAGTCCCATTATATTTTTCCAAACAAGCAGGGATAGTCAACGGAATTGTTGCTGCAATGGGTGGTCTTGGCGGCTTTTTCCCACCCATTATTTTAACAATTCTCTTTAATTGGACTGGACATTACGCAATTGGTTTTATGTCACTTTCCGAATTCTCCTTAGCAAGTTTAGTCATTGTTGTTTGGCTTTACTATCAAGATAAACTTGATATTTCATCTAAGATAGTCAATCACGCACTAGATGGAATTTGCGTAACGGATGTTAACGGAATTATTCAAAGCGTTAACCCGGCATTTTCAAAAATTACTGGTTTTAGTCAGGAAGAAGTTGTTGGAAAAACACCAAGTGTCCTGCAATCTGGGGAACATGATAATGAATTTTATAAAAAAATGTGGGATAGTTTAAAAACAAACGGAATATGGGAAGGTTATATTTGGAACAAACGTAAAAATAATGAGATTTATAAAGAGTGGTTAACCATTACAGCAATTAAAGACGATGCAGGAGAAACAAAAAATTATGTAGGCATGTTTAATGAGAAAAAAGAAAATTCTAAGGAAATCTAAATCCCAGTAAGAGGCCTTTTACTTCAAAGGTCTTTTTTTTTTGCCTTAAAAAGTGATAATTATTACAACTTTTTGTCTAACTGCTTGAGTTCACATTTCCTTCACTATTTTTGTGACGTACGTCACAAAAATCATGTTACCATGTGGTTTATATTAAATTCATCAACAACAACAACTAAATCAATTAAAAATTAGAAAACCATATAGGGGGAAATGATTATGGCTCGAATTAATTATTGGAATCCGGAAGACGAAAAGTTTTGGCAGGCAGAAGGAAAAAAACATGCAAAAAGGAACCTGTGGATATCCGTTCCATCTTTGATGCTCGCCTTTATTGTTTGGCAAATTTGGTCAGTAGTTGCTGTTCGTCTTAACGATATAGGCTTCCAATTTACGGAAGAACAATTATTTACACTTGCTGCTATTCCAGGTCTTGTCGGTGCAACGCTCCGCTTTGTTTATACGTTTGCGGTTGGTTCTATTGGAGGGAAGAACTGGACAGTAATTTCAACAGCTGTTCTAGCCATCCCAGCGATCGGTATTGGATTTGCAGTTCAAAATCCCGATACTCCATTCTCCATCATGCTTTTGCTTGCAGCACTTTGCGGTCTTGGCGGCGGAAACTTTTCATCATCATCAGCAAATATTAGCTTCTTCTTTCCAAAAAAAGAAAAGGGTACGGCGCTTGGCATCAATGGCGGTTTAGGTAACATGGGTGTCTCAGTTGTACAATTCGTCACACCATTAATTATTACATCTGGAACTTTTGCACTTGTTGGCAATAAACAGGTTTTAGCAAACGGACAGGAAGTATGGCTACAAAACGCAGCATTTATCTGGGTAATCCCAATTGTAATTATGACATTACTTGCTTTCTTTAAAATGGATAATGTACCTGGGGCAAAACAATCAGTTGCAGATCAATTTGTAATTGTAAAAAGGAAACATACTTGGATCATGACTGCTCTTTATGTAGCAACATTTGGTTCCTTTATCGGCTATTCTGCGGCATTCCCGCTATTGTTAAGATCTCAGTTTCCGGAGTATATCTCCCTTGCTTTCCTTGGTGCCTTAGTAGCTGCAGCAGCCAGACCAGTCGGCGGCTGGATGGCTGACAAACTAGGGGGCGCAAAAGTGACTGCCTATGTTTTGGTCATCATGGGAATTGGTGCAGCAGGAGTTATTTATTTTTTAAATGGTAAGCAATTTGCAGGATTTTTAATCTCTTTCTTAGTGCTATTCTTAGCATCGGGTATTGGTTCTGGTTCAACATTCCAGATGATCCCAGCTATCTTTATTCCAAAAGAAGCAGCACCTGTTATCGGCTTTTCCGCAGCTTTCGCAGCATATGGTTCATTCTTTATTCCAAAGCTATTCGGATGGTCTGTTAATGCGACCGGAACACCAGTGACTGCTTTCTACTTCTTTATAGGATTCTATGTCATTTCCTTTGGACTTAACTGGTTCTTCTATCAAAGAAAAGCGACCGTTGCCAAATCTTTAGCCAAGCAGGTTGGGTAAAATACGCAAAACAATGCCCACGTCATTTCCATTATGAAATGACGTGGGCATTTTAGTACTTAATCTTCGATTAGTTCACCAATTTCAACGATCGTTCGTTCTTCAAGTGGACCTCGTAAATGAACGGTTGCTGTTTTTCCATCTTCATTTAATTGGTCAATCCATACAGAAGTCCCATTATATTTTACTTCAATATCTGCTGAAGAAGACAATATCTGCTTCACTCGATTAACATTCATTTTTTTCACTCCTAAGAAAATAGTCATTATAGAGTTTGTCATGAACTTCATTTTCATACAAATTTTTCTACTGTCAAGGGTTTTTGTAACCGCTTTCTTCTATTATATAGGTTCTTTTTTAATGATCATAAGGATATTGAATTTGGACACCATTTAATGTACCAGGTTCGTCTATATGTTCAAGGCTGGACAGGTAATTTGCTAACTCCACTTCCAGTTCTTTTGGAGCACCCGGCTTTAAATGCCAATTTCCGGGTTCATCAACAAAATAAGGACTTTTGGTAAAATCAGGCCTAATTCTGGGCATAGGGGATTCCTCTTTTCCATCTTTACTTTTGTCGCTCGCGGTTATGCTTTCCAATCAGTATAAAATTATTCAAATTTTATGCTGTAAAAAGATAAGTCAAATTTCATATTGCATACCGGATGTTTCAAGTTTATGATATGTAGAAATGTATTTTTGATTTGGGTTTTGCTGGAAGTTAAATACTGTTATGGTAAATAAAAAATATGAAACTATTTTTCTGCTAATCCGTCTTATATAAATGAGGAATGAAAACAGTCATGTCCCACAAATGGGGTACATAACATTAAAGGGAATGTAACTGTTTTTATATTTTTATTTTGAAAGAAAATGTGATATAGTAATTGCAGGTTCGTTTACCGGAGCTTAATTGGTAAGTGAGAGGAGAATTTTGAAATGAGTACATTTAGACTTCCTAAAAAAATAAACAATAGTCATATTACATTTTTCGCAATTGCCGTTGTCTTATTTTGGATTAAAACGTATGCGGCATATCAAATTGAATTTAACCTTGGAATTGATAATAATCTGCAGGAATTTTTGTTATTGATCAACCCACTGAGTTCAGCGCTGTTCTTCTTTGGAATAGCATTGCTTTTTAAGAAGCGTACAAAGCTTGTCATGATTATCACAAATTTCCTACTATCTTTTTTATTATACGCTAATATTGCCTATTATCGGTTTTTTAATGACTTTATTACCGTTCCTGTTTTAATGCAGACAAAGACAAATGCAGGGCAGTTAGGTGATAGTGCACTTTCTTTAATGTCACCATTTGATATTTTATATTTTACAGATATGTTTATCTTAATCGCACTTGCATTAACAGTTTTCAAGAATGTTACGGTAACGAACAGAAAGTCATTTAAAATTGTTCTGTTGTTTGCTATAACTACTTTTTTATTTAACTTAGGCTTAGCGGAAAAAGATCGTCCGCAGCTGCTTTCTCGTTCTTTTGACAGAAATTATTTAGTAAAGTATTTAGGTGCTTATAACTTTACGATTTATGATGTCATTCAAAACGTAAAATCATCAAGTCAGCGTGCATTAGCTGATAGTAGTGATATTACTGATGTCAAGAACTACCGGAAGGCAAATTATGCTTCCCCAAACCCTGTTTATTTTGGTAAAGCAAAAGGAATGAATGTCGTTTATATCTCAATGGAATCATTCCAAACCTTTATGATTGATTATAAAATGCCAGATGGGCAAGAAGTAACACCATTCTTAAATTCTTTGGCACACGATGGCAGCACCTTTTATTTTGATAATTTCTATCATCAAACAGGTCAGGGTAAAACATCAGATGCTGAATTTTTAATGGAAAATTCATTGTATCCAATGGCACAAGGTGCTGTATTTGTTAATAAAGCACAAAATACGTATCAAGCCATGCCTTCCATTTTAAAAGGTCAGGGATACACCTCGGCTGTATTACATGGGAACTATAAAACGTTTTGGAATCGAAATGTTATTTATAAAGCATTTGGATATGATCAATTTTTTGATGCAGAATACTATAACATGACTGATGAAAATACGAAAAACTATGGCATGAAGGATAAACCATTCTTTAAGGAATCCATTCCTTTGCTTGAAAGCCTAAAGCAGCCGTTCTATACAAAGTTTATTTCATTGTCAAACCATTTCCCATTTGAGATGGATACAGAGGATACGGATTTCCCTGCAGGTGATTATGGCGACACGGTTGTTAACCAATATTTTCAATCTGCACACTATATGGATCAGGCTTTTGAACAGTTCTTTAATGACCTAAAAGCAAATGGTATGTATGATAATACAGTGATTGTTATGTATGGTGATCATTATGGTATTTCGGAAAACCATAATGAAGCAATGGCTAAAGTTTTAGGAGTTGATGAAATAACTCCAGCTATTAATGCTAAGTTGCAGCGTGTGCCGTTGTTTATCCATGTACCCGGCGTTAAAGGCGGCGTGCAGCATCAAGTTGGCGGGGAAGTAGATGTTCGGCCAACAGTCCTTCACTTATTAGGAATTGATACAAAGGATTACATGGAGTTTGGCTCTGATTTATTATCACCGCAGCATCGTAATTGGGCCTTATTTAGAAATGGTGACTTTGTGTCGTCAGATGTTATTCAAGTAAAGGATAAGTGCTACTCAGATGCTAATGGAGAATTAATGGAGGATCCTGAAGCATGTAAGGATACTTCAGAAAAAGTTAATACTGAACTTCAGATGTCCGATGAAATTGTCTATAAAGATCTACTACGTTTCTATAAACCTGACGGCTATACCCCAATTAATCCAAATGATTATGAATATTTGGGTCCTAAAGGAAGAGCGACAAAAACATCTGAAAATCATTAATCAAGAGAGAAGGGAATTTTCTTCTCTCTTTTTTATATTTTTAAAACTGGATTAGCCATATTGGACAGGTTGGCATATAATAAATGAAATACATATATTGAAAAAGTCAGGAGAGAATTCGCATGAGAGATGTCACCTTATTAAATATATTTGAACATCATATTGCCCAAAAATATTTGAACCGGTCTGGACTTTCCCATGCGATTGCAGTTGCCTATCATGCCTTTCATCTTGGAAAAGAACATCATGTTGATATTGATATTGCCGCTAAAGCTGGACTTCTACATGATATGGGTCACTATACGTGGTATAAAAACGGAAAATGGGATTATGACTTGTATAAGCAAAATGATATCCATCCAATCAAAGGGGCAGAAAGAGCACACAAGCTGTTGATTCGTCTTGGAGAGAATCCAATTAAAGCTAAAACAATTGCACTTGCTATTCTATTCCATACAGATTCCTTTTTACCTTCAAATGATATTGTAAGGACTCCGTTACAGCAAATTGTAAAATGGGCTGATGAAAATGATGAGGAAGTGGGCGGGATGCATCACTATCGAACCATTGACTATGACCGGGCGAGGCAAAGTATAATCCGCCTAGATCAATTAATTGACATTACCTACGATAATTAAAAAAAGACTGTGCTCAAGTGGGCACAGTCTTTCACTTTAACTCCGTGTAAATCCTTCTTCACGTAAAAACTCCACTGCTTCTTCATAAGTATCAAAGCTTGCATCCAGGTTTAATCCAAAATATATATTCCATGCATCATTTTCATTGACCACAATGAGATGATGCTTTTCGTCATCCACCCAACGTTCCCCATCTGAATCTCCTGTAATCGCTTCCTCTGATGCTGTTTTCACAATAGGTGAAAGTGCGTGGATGGATTCCTTTAGCAATTGTTCCAGCTTTTCCGCGCTAAAATCACGTATATTGACCATTCCCTTTTCGTCTGTTTCGTAATTCTCCAAATGGCCAGCATAAACAAAGCCATTACCATTTGGATGTAAATGATAAACAATATTTTTCTTATCGGAAATACTGTTTGGAAACTGGAAATTGACACGTCCTAAAGAAACGTTTTTTCTTTCCAATTCGCTAAAAGATTCGATAATTGCAAGTTTTTCATTAAATGTAATCATAAATTCCTCCATTTGTTTAAGTCATTAATATCATACAGTTATTTTAACCTAAGTTAAAATAATTCAAATTTTGCAATAGAAAAAGTATTGAAAAATATCAAATATAGTGTAAAATTACACCAAAGGGATATATTGCAGACATCAAAAAATCATGAAGCCTTTATAAGAAAGGTTATGTATAAAGGGGTGTGACTTTTATGGATTTAAATATCAGAGAAGAGAAAAGACGGAATTTTAGGCAAGAACTTTTCACTTTAAGAGAAGAAGGGTATTTATCCGATGCGATTGTTGATACCGTAGCAAAAGCGCATCATCAATACCACCTGAATTTATTAAAAACAGCGACCATTCCAGATCCGGCTGTAGTGAAAGTGGCAAAAACCGAACCAGCTTCCCCAAAACCGCAAAAGGTGAAAAAGACACTTACTCCTGAAGAGATTCGTGAAAGGAATATTACTTGGTTATTAAATATCGGCGTCATTTTTTTATTAATTGGCGGTTTGTTTGTAGCAACAAGTAACTGGGAATCAATGACAAGCTTTATGAAAAGTGGTTCTATTGCCATTGTATCGCTACTTTTTTATGGAATCGCTTTATTAACGAAAAAGGTTTTGCATATCGATAAAACAGCATTTGCATTTACTGTCTTGGGAAGTTTATTTCTGCCCATCTTTATTCTTTCGTTAGGATGGTTTGGTTTATTAGGATCGTATTTATCGATATTTGGTGAGGGTCGATATCTTCTTGGTATGCTGGGAAGCTTTTTATCTCTAATTGTCTATCTATTATTTGCTAAGAACCTGCATTCAAGACTATTTGTTTGGTTTAGTTATATTTCACTGACTTCTGGAGTGGCCTTTTTATTGGCAGCTTGTAAACTACAGGTTGATTTTTTTTATCTTGGAATGATGGCATTTAATGCCATTCTAATATTTATCTATCATAAAGCTAAGTTGCGAGACTCGATGAAATTGTTTACCAAAGAATTTGTGCTATATGCACAAGTTAGCCTTGTCCTATCCACTCTTTTTATGCTTTTTTTGTTTGAGAATGAGGTTATATATAGTGTAAACCTTCTTTTGACTGCCATCATTTATTTATCAATGATGTACGTCAGCGGGAAAAAAGAATACCACTTTATTTTTACTGTCATGGTCGTATACGGAGCCTATCAATTGACTGAGCATAGTTTCCTTGATTATTTTGGGGAGATCGTTTACGCCTTAATAGGCTTTGGAATCGTATTTGTCCCGAAGTTGTTAGATGATAAATTTTCATTAAGTAAAGTATTTCAATATACGAGTGCGATTATTTCGGGGTTTGCCTTTATCTATATTAGTTTAGAGGGGATCTTGCTTCGTGCAGGGAGTCCTTCCCTTGTGCTAATGATTGCCTATTTTATTATTTCAGCCAATTTCATTTATTTAACACATACCAATCCAAGATGGCTATTTCCTTATTTAAGTGCGGTGTTTCTAGCGTCAGGCATATACGAAGCAATTGTCTTACTTGATCAACCTTTTAATATGATGGATTTTTCCCTGACGTTATCCATAACAGGGTTTATCTTATTTAGTGTTTTTGGGATTGTTCATCATGCAAAATACGTAAAAATAATTCGAACAGCATCAAGGGATCTGGGATTAGCGATTATGGCGTTGTCCGGGATTACAGCTTTTGGATTTCTTTTGTGGTGGGAACTGGGTGTCATGTTCATCCTTTTTTCAATCGCTGCTTTTTTACTCCGCCAGTTTGAGGAAAGAGAGTTACTTAAGGATATAGCCATTTGGTTATTGCCGGTATCACTTGGTCTTTCCTTTGTTGCCTTTGGTGAGGAAGTAAATGTTAATTTTCCTGTCTATCAACGTGAGTATGGCATTGCCGTTAATTTTGCATTCGCAGCGGGGCTCGTTTTATTTTCAAGTCTTGGCTGGATAAAAACCGGCGAAAAAAAATTAGCCCAAATCTCTATGTATGTTTCACAAGCATTATACACAATTTCTATGATTCTTTCATTGATTAGCCCAATTATTCAACTGTGGGTTCAGCCGCTTGTATTGATAGGCGGCATTGGGATGTATTCCAGCTTGTATAAAAAGATAGGAGAGAAGTGGGTGCCATATCCAATTAGTATCGCTTTATTGCTGTCTTATCTTTCAATTATTCATTCAATTACACGTGTATACACATTTAGTTTCATACTAAATTCGTTAATTGCCTCTACAAGTGCGGTTATTTTGCTTTTGATTGCCTTCCTTTTCCGAAAAAGGGATTCAATGATATCGAATGCCTTTTCCTGGACAGGTCACATCATCTATCCCATCGCACTTGTCCTTACTTGGTTTGCTTTTCATTCAGACGCATTTTACAGCTTCGTCCTTGCCCTGCTTATCTATTTTGTCAGCACTAGACTAGCTGTAAAGGAATGGAAAATCAAAGTGTTTCTTTATGGCTGTTTTACAGTATTGTTTATAATCATTTTAACCGGAATAGATAAAATCCCTGTTCAAACTATTGGACGTTACGAATTTCCAATCTCCAGTGGTCTAATCTTAATTTTTGCACTTCTCGTCAAAGGAGAATTTCAAAAACGAACAACCTATTATTTTGTACCATTTTCAATTATTGGGATGGGGTGCATGCTTCTTACCTATCCGTACAGTATAATTGCTTACCTAGTGACCGGTGCTTATTCCTTCGGAATCTTGTTCTATTTGCATAAGATCAAGTGGGATGTAATTAACATTGTTCCATTATTTTTCCTGTTTATCGCAACGGTTGAATTTGCATTCTTAAGTGAAATGACTAGTTTGGAGAAACTGCTGCTGTCCGGCACCTTGGGGATTCTAATGGCAATCATTGGCCAAAAAATGTACCAGAAGCTGTTTGAAGCTGGAAAAAAGCTTCAGGAAACAAAAATAGACGGATTTACATTAGTTTCGTTCTTATATTTATGGTTAATGTACTTTTTTGCAGAACAGCATTTATGGAGCCAGGCACTGCCAGGTATCTTAATTGCTGCCGTACTCTTGTTCCAAAGAAAAAGGGTCCCTGCAAATATCTCAGCCTTTATGCCGATCCTTGCAGGAGTGTATTTATTAGAACCATACTATACAGTAATCAAACAGTTAAATATACCGTCCTTATGGGAGAGGGAGGTGCTCGTTCTTCCGTATGTTGTGCTCGTAATTTTCATACGCCAATGTTTAAGGGGACAATATGCAGAGATTACAAAGGCTATTCAATGGGGAGTACTCATAATTGTGTCGCTTATCTTAATCCAGGATGGTTTGGCGAGTAATACAATTTACGATGCGATTATATTAGGGTCACTCTCGCTGTTTTCGATGATAGCGGGGATGTTCCTGCATATAAAATCTTACTTTTTTGTAGGTACAGGGATTTTACTTTTAAATGTTTTCCTCCAAACAAGACCATATTGGGGGGTCATGCCGTGGTGGGTCTATTTATTAATTGCTGGGCTTATCCTAATTACTGTTGCAAGCTTTAATGAATGGCATAAGCAAAAAATGCAAAAGGGAGAATTAACCTTTATTAGTTTGTTTAAAGAAAAGGTCATTAATGAAATGAAAAGATGGGATTAAACTGAAAAGAAAAAACCGGATTGTGTATAACAGATCTATCTGGTCATCTTTTTCTTGATTACTAATATAAAGTCTGTTATAATAATATTAATTAAATAATTTATGTAATTGGAGGAGCCTGTCACCAAGGGATTGCTATGTCCATTGGTTGATAGGCTCTTTTGTTTTCTCTCGAAAAGAGTCTGTTGGTAAAAAGCAGACTCTTTTTAATTTTCAAAAAGAAGGGTGATTGGATGGAATTAATTTTTGAATTAGCAGTTATTTTACTTGCCTCCAAAATTGCGGGAGACATAAGTGTAAAACTCGGTCAGCCCTCCGTTTTGGGGAAATTGCTAGTTGGAATCCTTTTAGGGCCGGCTATTTTAGGTATTATTGTAGAAACGAAAACATTGGAAGAATTAAGTCAAATTGGTGTCATCTTGTTAATGTTTATTGCCGGAATGGAAACGGATTTAGATGAATTTAAACGGTCAGGGAAGGCTTCTACATTTGTAGGATTCAGCGGGATAATTGTACCGTTGTTTGTTGGTTACCTTGCGGGAATTATCATGAATATGACCACATTTGAGGCCATTTTTTTAGGGTTATTGCTGTCAGCAACAAGTGTCAGTATCTCGGTTCAAGCCCTAAAAGAGCTGAATAAAATGCAGACAAAAGAAGGTACAACGATTTTAGGTGCAGCTGTTATTGACGATGTCGTTGTCATCATTGCCTTAGCGTTTTTAATGAGTATGGCCGGTGGGGATGTCAATTTAACCATGGTGATTGTGAAAAAGGTCCTCTTTTTCGGTGGAGCGATTTTAGCAGCATGGAAGGTCGTTCCTTGGGTGTTAAATAAGTTTGCTGGATTAAAAGTCACAGAATCGCTTCTTTCGGCAGCATTAATCATCTGCTTTATGTTTGCATATGTGGCAGAATTAACTGGCGTAGCGGCCATTATTGGAGCATACATTGCTGGGGTTGCAATAAGTCAAACGAAATTTAAGCATGAAATATTTGAAAAGGTAGAAACAATCGGCTACTCCATATTCGTACCTGTTTTCTTTACGTCAATTGGTGTGAAGGCAAGTTTCGATGGGATTGCACAACATTTTGGAATGATTATTGGACTTAGTATCATTGCCATCTTAACAAAATTAATTGGTGCCGCAGCCGGTGCTAAATTAGCGAGTTTTTCATGGGGAAGCTCATTGGGAATTGGGGCGGCAATGGTATCCAGGGGTGAGGTAGCATTAATTATTGCTACCATCGGCTTAGAAACGAAATTAATCAGCCAAGAGCTATTTTCTATTTTAGTCATTGTCGTTCTAGTTACTACCATTGTGACACCCCCAATGATGAAAGTCTTTTTTAAACAAAGCGATAAACAAAAACAAATGAAAATTACTGCATAATAAAAACGAAACAATCCAGCCCTTCAAAGGACTGGATTGTTTCCGTATTATGATACAGATTTTAGCGATTTTTGTTCAGGCTGCTTTCCAACATTTTTTAAACCAATGAAAAATCTAGTAGTAAAAATAATCGAGGCAGCAATAACAAAAATCCCGCAAATCGCTCCCACTTGGTCAGAACCTGTCCATTCGGGTAAATGTTCAGCCCACCGCCGTGGAGCACTTATCTTCCCGGCGTATAAAAACGAACCAGCAATACCGGCGAAGAAAAAGAAATAGATGGAAATGGCAATTTTATCAAGTCCAGTTTGCTTTTGGGTGCCTTCTTTTTTATTGAAATAATACATAAAACCAAAAATCATTGCGACCACACCCATTCCCATATAGGTATGGAAATGTCCTGGTACCCATTTCGTATTGTGCATCACGTGGTTCACGACAATGGTCGCATCTATAATGGCCGGGACCGCACCTGCTACCCAGCCGAACATCGCTAAAAACATCATACTGGAAGCGAAATCCCACTTTACAGCTGAGCGGAAGACAATCATTAACGCACCATATGCGGTAACCACCATTACCGGGAGTCCGTTTGCGTAGGAAAAAACTTGTCCGATAATCAACATCCATCTAGGCACGGCAAAATCCATGAGTAAATGGTGTGTATAAATCATCAATGTAAAAAGGGTTGAAAAGTTCCAGGCAATCAAAAAGGCTTTATTTGATTTCCATGGACGCCCTGTATACTCAGATAATATTTCATAGACGGCAATTACGGCCATATAAATCGTACAGTTTGCAAAAATATGGCCAAAAGCATAGGTTAAATGTTTTGCCAGCATTGGATCAAAAGTAAGATTAGGATTCATAATATTTAAAATCGATTGAACCAATGCAGTTGCACCAGCAAGAACACCAGTTGAATTGGCGATGATGACCATTGTGGTTGCAACCACTGCGGCAGGAGGCCCATATCCTTTTTTACCTCTAAAAATATAATCCCAGCCAAGTGATTTTCCTAACCCGCCATATTCTTTAATCAGTCGGGCAGCTATGTAAAAATACATAACAAGATAACCAACACCTAAAATGAGCAGGCCAAATAAAAACAATAATGCACCAGTTGTACCATAAATTTTTGCTGAGAACGATGGCAGCGGGTACAGGAATGTCCAGCCGTCCGAAAAATTAAAGCCAAAAATGGCAGTTAAAATCATTACTACACCAATCAAGGACAATGCAAGGTTAGTAAAAAAAATCTTATGATTCAAATGGATATACTTTGATAGGTAGTACCACATGATGGCACTTCCACCGAGAGCTGCAATCCCAATCATTCCGGTTCCATGAATCGTCATCACCTTATAAAACATCTGTGCAGGAATTTTAACGATATTCCCTTGATTCAAAAGCATAATTACCCCGAAAATCATCATTAATACCAAAACAACGGAGGTAACCATTAATGATAAAGCAACGCCTTTTTTGATCGAGTTCCGAGCTTTACTTTCCATATTATTTACCTCCTTTTGGTTTAACAACAATGTCTTTGATCATCACATGGTGACCAGCGCTGCAATATTCCAAACAAAGAATTTTATATGTGCCTGGTTTGTCAAATGTGATCGTAACTGTGTTTGTATAATCGGGCATTGCCTGTGTCTGAGCGATGAGCTCCATTTTAGTGTCATAAAGACCAAATCCATGGGTTACATCTTTACTTGTGACGCGAAACTGAACCGGCTCCCCAACCGTAAAGTTTTCATTACTTAATTGCCAAGAAAACTGAATTCCCGTAACATCAACAATTTTGCCATCCTCTTTAGCAAGTGCATGCTGGTTATGATATGGAAGTTTACTTAATGAAATGGCTGAAGCAAACCCCATGATAGCAAGTAAGCCAAGGAAATAAAACTTGCGAATTTTGTAACCCTTTTCTTGAATCGGTCCATACTCTCTTAATTTCCGTGATTCCCCATACACGAATGAAAAAGCAAGTGCAATGAGGAAAACGAAAAACAAGGTAGCGTACCACGCGATAGATTGGTACATATTTTCCCCTCCCATTATATGAATCTCAGCACAAGCGGTCCCCCAACCACTTATCTGATTTCATTTCTCATTGTAAACTGCTTTTTGTGAAAAAATAGTGAATTATATCATACTTTTGCTAGTAATCTGTTAAAAAAGAAAAAGACCCCCATGATTTGTAAGGGAAGTTCGAATCATTTTGTAACCAAACAAAAATTCTATGGAGGTTAGACGATGGGAACCATATTAATTGATATTGACAAATTACTCGAAAGTACCTCAGAGCTAACATCTGAGAAAAACAGTCATAAAATGAACCTTGTTGAAATTGATCAATTACTAGAGAAAACCCGGGATTGGTGATGCAGATCACGTTATACCTTCATTCCTAAGTTTACATACAGCCCTAAATGCCTTCTACTCAAAGTAGATGGCATTTTTTTTTGACATATTATGTCGCTTTAAAGCAAAAAAATATTTTTGCGATTTCTATTGCTTTTGGTCGAAAAAAATACTAGAATAATTTCTAATATATTAAATTTTTAGAAAATATTTAGGGGGATGTAAACGAATGAGGAAAAAAGTTAAGGCACTGTCCATTGCATTGGCGGGAATGCTGTTGCTAGCCGGCTGCGGCAGTAAAGAATCTGCTGGAGACCCGGAAAAAGGGGAAGCGGATAAGGAGTTCAAGATAGGTATTAGTCAGTTTGCGCCTCATCCTTCTTTAGACGCTGCAACAGAAGGATTTAAAAAGGCTTTAAAGGATAAAGGGGTTAAGGTTTCATTCGATGAGCAAAATGCTCAGGCAGACCAGAACAATGTTCAAACCATCGCTAAGAATTTTGTCGGTGATAAGGTAGATTTGATTTTCGCTAATGCTACACCAAGTGCAACAGCTGCGCTAAATGCGACAAAGGATATTCCAATTGTCTTTACATCTGTTACAGACCCTGTGGTAGCTGAATTGGTTGAAGCTTTAGATAAGCCGGGGAAAAATATAACTGGAACAACTGACAATCATCCAGAAGCAACGAAAACAACCATCCATTTTATTACCGATGAAGTAAAAGCAAAAAATATCGGAGTGATTTATAACTCCGGTGAACCGAATTCAGAAGTACAAGTAAAAGAAGTAAAGAAGTTAGTTGAAGAGAAGGGCGCAAAACTCGTCGAGGTTTCTGTTGCCAATACTTCTGAAGTGAAACAGGCTGCTGAATCCTTAGTCGGCCGTGTCGATGCCATCTACATTCCGACAGATAACACGGTGGTAACTGCACTAGATTCCGTGATTGCAGTAGCCAACAGCAAAAAAATTCCTCTTTTTGTAGGCGAGCTTGATTCCATGAAAAAAGGCGCAGTGGCGGCTAGCGGCTTCAGTTATTACGACCTTGGCTACCAATCTGGCTTAATGGCAGTTGACATTTTAACAGGAAAGAAAAAGCCTTCTGAGATTCCAGTTGAGCTTCCAAGCAGTCTGAAACTAGTAATAAATAAAGCGGCTGCTGAAGCACAAGGCCTTCAAGTGAAAGAGGAATGGAGTAAACTCGGTGAGTTTTATGATG
This sequence comes from Neobacillus sp. 19, assembly GCF_049463095.1. NCBI lineage: Bacteria > Bacillati > Bacillota > Bacilli > Caryophanales > Bacillaceae > Neobacillus > Neobacillus sp. 19. The sequence continues at coordinate 210,184 of NZ_JBMPZU010000035.1, forward strand.
GAAAATAATAGTTGAAATTTCTCAAGGAGGAAGCCTTTTCGAAGGTTAACTCCTTGATTCGTTCATATGAATATATTAGGGCTAAGTGCATGTTTTTCTTAGGTCTAAAGAATTAGAGAAAGGATGAACTCAATGTTTACAGCCATATTTGGATCTTTTGAGGCAGGCATCATCTATGCGATTATGGCACTGGGCGTCTATCTCTCCTTTCGTATTCTGGATTTCCCAGATTTAACGGTGGATGGGAGTTTTGTAACTGGAGCTGCTCTTTCTGCGGTATTGATTGTGAATGGTGTTAACCCATTTATCGCTACGATTGCAGCTTTATTTGCCGGCTTTGCAGCGGGATGTATCACAGGGCTTTTGCATACTTTTGGAAAAATTAATAACTTACTTTCAGGAATTTTAATGATGATTGCGCTTTATTCAATTAATCTAAGAATCATGGGACGCGCAAATATTCCTTTATTAAATACAGATACAGCCTTTACAAAAATTAGTGATTTCTTTGAAAAAACGGGAATTGACTCATTTTTCAATAACTTTCTGGCGGTGGTTGGTCTAGGCGACAGCCTGCCGGAAACATGGGGCATTCTTATTTTTATGATTATTGTTACCTTTATGATTAAATTTCTTACTGATTGGTTTTTACAAACAGAACTTGGTCTTGCTGTAAGAGCAACAGGTGATAATAAGCGAATGATTCGCAGCCTATCTGCCAATACCAACCTTCTAGTCGTCCTTGGCCTTGGTTTATCCAATGCGTTGGTAGCTTTCTCAGGTGCACTGATTGCTCAACAAGGCGGATTTGCCGATGTTGGCATGGGAATTGGAATGATTGTCATTGGGTTAGCTTCTGTCATTATTGGTGAAGCTTTATTTGGCACTAAAACGATTGCCAGAACGACACTTGCAGTTGTTGGTGGTGCGATAATATACAGAATTGTTATTACTTTAGCACTGCGTGTTGATTTCTTGGACCCAGGTGACATGAAACTTATTACTGCTCTAATTGTTATTATCGCACTTACAGCTCCTAAGATAATTGACAGTTCTAGAGAGAAAAAGCGGAAGGCGCGCAGAAAATCTGAAAGAATGAATATCATCAATGCTTCCGCTGGGGCGAAGGGGGATCAGCATGCTGCAATTAAATCAGATTCATAAGATTTTTAATGAGGGAACGCCGGATGAAAAAATCGCTATCAATCATGTGAACCTGTCGCTTAAGCCAGGGGATTTTGTTACAGTAATTGGAAGTAACGGTGCGGGGAAATCAACCTTAATGAATATCATTTCCGGTGTATTAATTCCTGATGTAGGGGAAGTTCAAATCGGGGGAAAGAACATTACCAATATGACGGAGTTTAACCGTTCAAAAATGATTGGACGTGTCTTTCAAGATCCAATGGCTGGAACGGCTCCTAGTATGACGATTGAAGAAAATCTAGCGATGGCCTACTCAAGAAATAAAACGAGAACATTAAGAAGGGGAGTGACGAAAAAGAGGCGGGAATATTTCAGGGAGGTATTGGAATCGCTGCACTTGGGTTTAGAAAACCGCTTAAGTGCAAAAGTCGGCTTGCTCTCGGGTGGGGAGCGTCAAGCCCTTTCATTGTTAATGGCTACTTTCACGGAACCATCCATCCTGCTTCTTGATGAACATACGGCAGCACTTGATCCTTCCCGGGCTGAGTTAATTACAAACCTAACAAAGGAAATAGTGGATAAATACAATCTTACGACATTAATGGTTACCCATAATATGCAGCAAGCTATTGACCTTGGAAATCGATTAATCATGATGGATAAAGGGCAAATAATTTTCGAGGTGAATGAGAATGAAAAGAGAAACCTCACAATTGAAAGCCTGTTGAGTGAATTTAAAAGAATTCGTGGTGTTCAAATGGCGAGCGACCGAGCCATTCTTTCGCAGTAGGAAAAAATTTTTTTACAAAATAAGACATTGTTCGTAATCAATAAAAACTTTAATAACATATAATTAGTGGAAACATGCATCGTATAGGCATGTTTCTCTTTTTTTCTTCAGGCAATCCAAGACAATCTTTAACACCAAAAAGCGTTATTGCTTTACATCCCGCCCTTGAGAAGACAACACCTTCTCATCTAGAATTAATTCTGAATATTATTACTTTTACTTTAATGGGGGTTTCTAGATGAAAGAAAATAGGGTAAGAGCAGAGCAGCTTGCAGATGACTTTTTTCCGGTGCGGGATGTAGATTATATTGAGATTTACACAGGCAATGCCAAGCAGGCATGTCACTTCTTTTGTACGGCTTATGGGTTTCAACCTGTCGCCTACTCGGGCCTCGAAACTGGTAATCGCGAAACCGCTTCCTATTGCTTGCAGCAACGAAATATCCGTCTGGTTCTAACTGGTTCATATACAGAAGACGGCAGGGTTGCTCAGTTTGTTAAAAAACACGGTGATGGTGTCAAAGACGTTGCCCTCTTGGTTGATGATGTGGAGAAAGCTTTTGAAGAAGCGGTAAACAGGGGAGCAATTGCCCTTACAGCTCCATTTGACATGGAGGATGATAACGGTGTTGTCAAGAAAGCCGTTCTTGGTACATACGGCGATACCATCCATACGTTAATTGAACGGAAAAATTATCAAGGAGCGTTTTTGCCCGGATATGAATCCTATACATCAACATTGCCTTTTGAGGATGCAGGACTAATTGGAATTGACCACGTCGTTGGCAATGTCGAGCGGATGGAGGAGTGGGTTGAATATTACTCTAAGGTCATGGGATTTAAGGAAATGAAACATTTCTCTGATAAAGATATCACGACTGAATATTCTGCTCTTATGTCAAAGGTGATGCATAATGGCGGCCGGATTAAGTTCCCAATCAATGAACCCGCTGAAGGTAAGCGGAAGTCACAAATCCAAGAATATCTGGAATTTTACAATGGCCCTGGTGTACAGCATTTAGCGATTTTAACAGAGGACATTGTGTCTACTGTAGCCACTTTGAAGAAGAATGGGGTGGAGTTTCTTAAAACGCCAGGTACTTACTATGAGTCATTAGGTGAACGGATCGGTAAAATAGATGAAGAAATTGAAAAGCTGCGCGAATTGGATATTTTGGTAGACCGTGATGATGAAGGATATTTATTGCAAATTTTCACAAAACCAATCGTTGACCGTCCAACATTATTTATCGAGATCATTCAGCGTAAAGGTGCCCGTGGGTTTGGTGAAGGGAACTTTAAGGCATTATTTGAATCTATAGAACGAGAGCAGGAAAGACGCGGAAACCTATAGAATATAAACAAATAATTAAAGGGGCTCACAATACGGAAAAAGGGTGAGGTTGTTGAAATTTGTTACCTTTGAGAAAAAAGATGGATCAATCAGTGCAGGATGGTTAGTAGATGATGAGCATGTAGTGGATATGCACGATGCATCTGATGGGAGCCTCCCTAATAACCTACTAGATTTTCTCGAAAAGTCTGAAGAAAATAGACAGAAAGCTGCTAGTCTTTTTCCATTAACAAGCGGGCAAAGAGGAATTTACCGTTTAAGTGAAATTCAATTAAAAGCACCGCTCCCCGTACCTAGAAGCTTCCGTGATTTTTATGCCTTCGAGCAACATGTGAAAACGGCAAGGGAAAACCGCGGACTCGAAATGATTCCGGAGTGGTATGAAATCCCTGTTTTTTATTTTTCGAATCACCTGGCCATAAAGGGGCCCGGTGAAGCTATTGTTAAACCAAAAGAGTGTCTGTGGCTTGATTATGAGTTGGAAATTGCCTGCGTTATTGGGAAAGAAGGCCGGGATATCCCTGAGGAAGCGGCAGATGACTATATATTTGGCTTTTGCATATTAAACGACTGGAGCGCAAGAGACCTACAAAAGGAAGAAATGAAGGTGGGTCTAGGGCCTGCTAAGGGAAAGGATTTTTCAACCTCCATTGGGCCGTGGATAGTAACAAAAGATGAACTAGAATCATTAAAAGAAGGAAATGGCTTTGATCTATCCATGAAAGCCTGGGTGAATGGGAAACTGCTATCAGAAGGGAATCTAAAGGACATATATTTTTCATTTGGAGAAATGATTGCAAGGGCATCAAAAAGCGTTACACTTTATCCGGGTGAAATCATCGGTTCTGGAACTGTCGGCACGGGATGCATTCTTGAGCTGGGTGAGCACGTTCATCGCTGGCTTGAACCGGGAGATCAGGTAGAATTGGAGATCGATCATTTAGGCAGATTGAAGAATACCATTATTGATGGAATAGAGGTGAAGTGATGTATTACCGCCAAATGGGTGAGGTTCCACATAAGCGACATACGATGTTTAAAAAAGACGATGGCAGCCTTTTTCGGGAGCAGGTAATGGGAACGCGCGGGTTTTCCGGAACACAATCCATCTTGTATCATCATTATATGCCAACAGAGGTTGTGAAATCGGAAGGGGCAGGCAATTATTTGCCTGAATACGAAGTGGAACAGTCGTTAAAGCACCGGCATTTTTTAACCAGTAAAGTGGTAAAGCAAGGTAACGCGCTGAAGGCTCGAACTTATTTAGTTGGAAATCAGGATTTACTCATTGGAACAGCATATGTGACGGCACCAATGGAAAGCTTTTACCGGAATGGCGATGGGGATGAAATGCTTTTTATTCATCATGGAACGGGGCAGCTTGAGACCATGTTTGGCACGATTTCCTACCGTCCGGGTGATTACTTGATTATCCCGATTGGAACCATATTTCGGGTGCTTCCGAATGAAAATGAAACGACGAAAATGCTTTTTGTTGAATCCTTTAGCCAAATTACGACCCCAAGGCGCTACCGTAACGAATATGGGCAGCTCTTAGAGCACAGTCCATTTTGTGAGCGTGATATTCGCGGACCAGAAACCCTGGTGACGTTCGACGTTAAAGGAGAATTTGAGGTATTGACGAAATCAAGAGGCAAGATTTCCTCACATATTCTTGGTCACCATCCGTTTGATGTGGTTGGCTGGGATGGATATTTGTATCCGTGGGCCTTTAACATCGAGGATTTCGAACCGATTACCGGAAGGGTGCATCAGCCGCCGCCAGTCCATCAAACCTTCGAAGGAAATCATTTCGTTGTTTGCTCCTTTGTTCCAAGATTATATGATTATCATCCAGAGTCCATCCCTGCGCCTTACTATCACAGCAACGTAAATAGTGATGAACTGCTATATTATGTGGCAGGTAATTTTATGAGCCGTAAAGGGGTGCGGAAGGGCTCAATTACACTTCATCCGGGCGGAATACCACACGGGCCGCATCCAGGAAAAACAGAAGCAAGTATTGGGAAAAAAGAAACACTTGAACTGGCCGTGATGATTGACACCTTTCACCCTTTGAAAATAGTAAAATCTTCGCAGGATTTTGAAGATCCCGCCTATATGTATTCTTGGTTTGAGAAGAAGGAATGATAAAATGTAAAAGAACAATCCAACGACATCGTTGGGTTGTTTTTTTTCAACTAAGACATAAAAAGTGGTATTGTAAAAGTAGAAATAGTAAGAAACGGAATGGGGTGTACACATGGAGCTGGAACAGGTGCTGATAAAAGTTAAAAGTCATACACCAACAATTCTGGGTAGTGAAAAGTTTTCAAAGTATGCAGTGATGGTGCCTTTGCTGCAAAAGGAGGATGGGATTCATATCTTGTTTGAGGTTCGTTCCCTTGAATTAAGAAGGCAGCCGGGAGAGATTTGTTTTCCAGGAGGAAGAATGGATCCACAGGATTTGGATGAGATGGATACAGCCATCCGTGAGACGGCAGAGGAATTAGGAATAAACAAAGACCAAGTTACAAATGTTTATCCTTTAGATTATATGATTTCCCCCTTTGGAATGATTCTTTATCCATATGTGGGATACATTGACAAAGCAGAAGAAATACAGCCAAATCCTACGGAAGTGGGAGAGGTTTTTACAGTTCCATTGTCTTTTTTCATAAACCATGATCCTGAGATCTATCGTGTTCACTTTAAAGCAGAGCCGGAGAGGGGGTTTCCGTTTGATTTAATCCCCGGTGGTGAAAACTACAATTGGCGGGCTAGAGGTGTGGAGGAATATTTTTACCGCTACGACAACCGATCCATTTGGGGGTTGACAGCAAGGATTCTAGCGCATTTTATTGAAATCATTCGTTAATGTTTTCAAAATAATACCCTATACCACTAAATGTCCTCGTAAAAAAAACAAATGTACATACAGGATGGAAAAAAACTCTTGAATATTTTCGAAATTGTAATAAAATTAGGGTTATATTTTTAAAAGAGTAGGGGATGTAGGGATGAAGGTCGCAAAATTTGGCGGATCCTCTTTAGCATCCGGAAAACAGCTTGAGAAGGTATTTCAGATCGTTGTATCTGATCCTGAAAGAAAAGTTGTCGTCGTATCAGCTCCGGGGAAGAGGTTTCAAGAAGATATCAAGGTAACAGATTTATTGATTGAATGTGCTGAACAATGTTTGCAAAATCAAGATCCTAAAGAAACGCTTGAGGCTGTCTTGGAAAGATATGCAGCAATTGCAGAGGAATGTCATCTTCCGGATGGAGTGATAGAGGAAATTTATAATGATTTAGCAGGAAGATTGGCAAGTGATAAAAGTAAACCGGATCGATTTATTGATTTACTTAAGGCAAGCGGTGAAGATAATAACGCAAAATTAGTCGCTGCGTATTTCCGCGAGCGGGGGGTCGAAGCAACATATGTTGATCCTAAAGAGGCTGGACTACTCGTCAGTGCTGAGCCGGGAAATGCTCAAGCATTACCGGAAGCATATGACCGTCTATTTTCATTGCGCGAGCGCTCAGGGATTATAATATTCCCGGGATTTTTTGGCTATAGCGAAGAGGGCGAGGTGTACACATTTTCACGAAGCGGTTCCGATATAACCGGTTCCATACTTGCTAATGCACTTAGGGTGAATCTTTATGAAAATTTTACGGATGTGGATGCAGTATATTCCGTCAATCCTTCTATTGTGAAAAAGCCAAAGGAAATTAAGGAATTAACCTACCGTGAAATGCGGGAGCTTTCGTATGCGGGATTTAGCGTGTTACATGACGAAGCGCTTGTACCGGCATTTAGGGCGGGAATTCCTGTCCAAATTAAGAATACTAACAACCCTGCTGCTCCAGGGACAAGGATTGTGTACGAGCGGGACAATACCAATGGCCCAGTAATTGGGATAGCCAGCGATGAAGGATTTTGCAGTATATACGTCAGCAAGTACCTCATGAATAGGGAAATCGGCTTTGGACGCAAGCTGTTAGGGATCTTAGAAGATTTTGGCCTCTCTTATGAACATACCCCATCAGGAATTGATGATGTGTCGGTGATATTAAGAGAAAATCAGCTTGATGAGAAAATAGAGGCAGAAATTACTCAGCGGATTAAGACAGAATTGCATGCTGATGAGGTGAAAATCGAACAAAGTTTGGCCCTTATTATGGTGGTCGGAGAAGGCATGCGTCATAATGTTGGTACAATGGCTAGAGCATCAAAGGCATTGGCAAAGGCTCGTGTGAATATCGAAATGATCAACCAAGGATCCTCCGAGGTCAGTATGATGTTCGGCGTAAAAGAAGTGGACGAAAAAAGAGCGGTTCAAGCAATCTACGATGAGTTTTTTGCAGCAGTAACAGTTTAACTAAGAAAAGCGAAGTACACTGCTGCTAGGGCGCTGGAGCTGGACATTTCTCAAAGTCGAAACTTATTTATTTATATATTCTTAAAAAGGTACGTCAACTATGGCGTACCTTCCCTTATTTCCCCTTATTTAATTTTATCTTCGTGCGAATTCCTGACCAAACAGCAATCACAAGACCCCCGACGGTATCAGCAACTAAATCTGTCATAGTGTCTGTATTCCCTCCGCCTTGTAAGGTCATGCCCAAAAATTGGTCACAGCTGAATTCATAGACCTCCCAAAGAACGCCTCCAAGTGCTGTGAACGAAAGGGTGAACCAGAAAACAAACCATGGCGAAATCGCATCTCCGGCATTTCTATGAATCAACCTTTCATATAAAGCAATTCCTGAAAAGGCAAGAATGGCCCCGCTGACGAGATGCATAAAGGTATCCCACCAGCCAAGCCCATACCAGCCTCGTATCGAACCGAGATACTGTGAACCGACTAAAAAAATTAAATATGAAATGACAATGGGCAAATTAAATTGCAGCTTCGTAAAAAGTGCCAACAGAAGCGGGATGGCACCACATACGATCCCACCAAGAGCCACTGTTGCTTTAAAGGAAACACCATTTTTAAAGTAATAGGCTGCTAAAATTGCCATGAAGATGACATATAATGCACTAAATAGGATTACAAGCTTACGATTCATACCTTTCACCTCCCTTATACCTTCTGTTTTCGAATTAGGGAATAAACTGCGATAATAAGCCCGCCGGCAACACCACATAGTAAATCATACATGGTATCGGTATTTCCTCCTCTTTGCATCGTACGGGTAAAAGTTAGATCCCCGACAAATTCATATATTTCCCATAATACACTAGCCAAGACGGCGAGTGAGAGAGTGAATAGGAAAAGAATCCAAGCTGAGACATTGCGGCGTACTTTTAAAGGGATCATTTGTTTATAAAGGCTTATACCGACAATTCCGATGAATATTCCTTTATAAAAGTGAAGGGTAGAGTCCCACCACTTGTGGTGCAAATAAAAGCTTGCGATGGAACCTAAATATAACGAACAGAATAAAAAAAGATAATACCCTAAAATAATGGGAATGTTAAATGGATTCTGTTTCATCCGGAGCAGGACAAGTGGTAAACCACTTGCAAGGATACCACCCAACGCTACCTGCCATCGGGAAGCATCCCCTTTAATTAGATAATAAATGACTAAAACGGCCATAAACAATATAAAAATTCCGCTTAATATAATGATTACTTTTCGTTTCATTACTTTTCACCTCATTTCAACGGACTCAATTACAATTATGTCCAAAACTGTCCAAATATAATGGTGTCACACCTTGAGCTCGCAAACTTGTGCTAAAAGCGGTATAGTGAATAGTATAGGCATCCATTTTTAAGTTTAGTGGAGGGTTCCAATGCAAAAGGCACAAATACCAACTTACGAGCGAATTGCCATCGATTTGGCAAATAGAATTTACGATGGGAAGTTTAAAATTGGAGAAAAGATTCATGGAAGATCTACTTTGGCAAGTGAATACAAAGTATCCCCTGAAACTGTTCGACGTGCGATCAAGATTTTGGAAGATGTCGAGATTGTTCATTCAACAAAAGGCAGCGGGATTGTCATCTCTTCCCGTGAAAATGCCTATAAATATATTCATCGTTTTTCAAATTTGGCAAGTATAAAGGAATTAGAGAAGCAGATAAATACACTCATTTCCGAGCGGGACAAGCTTGACGAACAGCTTTTTGATACGGTTAGAAAAATCATGGACTACTCAGGGAAGCTGCGTCACACAAATCCATTAGCGCCTATTGAAGTTGAAATATTTCCTGGCTGTATACATATTGGCAAAACCATCTCGGAAACGAAGTTCTGGCAAAATACCGGAGGGACAGTGATCGGTATGAAGAGGAAAGGTGAATTAATTATTTCACCGGGCCCATACGCCTTAATATTAGAAGGCGATGTTTTATTGATTATTGGTGATGATAAAACCAATGACAGGGTTCTCCATTTTTTAGAAGAGTAAAACACAAAGAAGCCGGCTTTAACAAATCCGGCTTCTTCCCATTTAATCTAATAATCCTTCTTTTTTTAAAAATTCTTTTGCAACCTTTGCAGGGGACTGCTTCAGGCTGTCAACTTTATAGTTAAGCTGGCGCATTTTTTCATCGCTGAGCTTACCAGCCAGGGAATTTATTGCTTTTTCCAATTCAGGATGAGCTTGTAAAGTTTCTTCTTTAATAATAGGAACGGCATAGTATGGCGGGAAGAAATTTTGATCATCCTTTAACACCTTTAATTGAAAAGCTTCCAGCAAACCATCTGTAGAAAAGGCATCGATGACATCACTTTTATGATTTTTAAGTGCAGTATAGCGCAAGCCGCCATCCACCGCTTTCACATCCTTAAAAGCCATGTTATAAGTTTTTTCAAGTCCGCTTAAACCATCTTCTCGGTTGGAGAATTCAATTGTCGGCCCCACTATTAAATTTCCACTCACTTTAGCTAGATCTGAGACGGTACTCAACCCATATTCTTTTGCTGTATCCTGACGTATAGCGAGAGCATAGGTGTTATTAAATCCAATTGGTTTTAATAATTCAATCCCATATTTTTGCTTAAATTCCTTTTGCACATAATCATAAACCTTATCTGGGTCACTTTCGGGAGGCTGCTTTAAGATATTAACCAACCCTGTTCCGGTATATTCTACATAGAGGTCAATGTCGCCGTTATTTATAGCGCTAAAAGCGACTTGGGTACCACCAAGGTTGAGTTTTCTTTCTACTTGAAGATCCGTTTTGTTTTCTATTAAATCGGCAAGCATGTTTCCTAAAATCATCGATTCACTAAAATTCTTTGAACCAATGACAATTTTATCTTCGGCATTGGCGATTGAATACATCTTTAAACTTCCTGCGGCAATGATAATGATTGAAGCAAAGGCAATCATCCATCGTTTTACTTTTTTTCCTGATTTCGAGGGAGTTTTTCGCTTGCTTGTATAGGAAAGGGAAGTTTCAAGTTTGCCAACCACAAAGTCAATTAATAGAGCTAAAATACAAGCTGGAATCGCCCCTGCCAAAATCATATGGTTATCGACCGTTTGTACACCTGAGAATACGAGGTATCCAAGTCCGCCTGCACCGACGAAAGCAGCAATGGTCATTAAACCAACAGCGGTAACCGCTGAAATTCTGATACCCGCCATAATCATCGGAAAGGCTAATGGGAGCTGAACCTTTCTCATCGTTTGACTCTTAGTTAGACCGATGCCTTTGGCGGCTTCCAGAATGTCTCCATCAATATTTGTCAAGCCAGTATAGGTATTCTTCACGATAGGAAGCAGGGAATAAAGGACGACCATAACAATTGCAGGTGAACTGCCAATTCCAATGAATGGAATGAGGAATCCAAGTAAAGCCAAGCTTGGTACCGCCTGAATAACGTTCGTTGTTCCGATAATCGGTTTTGACAGCTTTGGTTCATTTGAAATCAAGATGCCAAGCGGAATCCCGATGACAATCGCAATCAATACAGAAACGATACTTAAATAAAGATGTTCACCTAATAAATTTACGATTTGCTGGTAATTTGCTGTGAGATAGTTCCAAAAAGCACCCATTAAAACGCCACCTCCAAGTCAATTAGTTGGCTGCTTAATGCCGATAAAATACTGCTTCGTGTAATAAGTCCTGTCAACTGCTTTGCATTATTGACAACAGGAAGATAACCAATTTTATGCTCATTCATCATGGCTAACACGGAGATTAAATTGGCATCCTGTGGAACAGATAAAACATTTTGTTCCATGATCATTTCGATAGAAGTATTCCGATTCAGCAATTGAATGCTTTTTAACGTGACCAGCCCTTTAAGGACATTCTGTTTATCCGTAACCATCAAACTGTCAACCTTATGATCCTTCATGATCTCAATTGCCTGCAAGACATTCCGCATTGCCGTAATCTTTACGGGATTCGGAATCATGATATCCTCAGCCAGTAATAATTCAGGGTTGTTCCAAACCCTTCTTTTCCCTATAAAGCCTTCGACAAAATCATTCGCCGGATTTTTGAGTATATTTTCAGGTGTGTCATATTGGAGAATATCACCATCTTTTAAAATACAAATCTTGTCTGCTATTTTAATAGCTTCGTCCATGTCATGAGTGACAAAAATAATCGTCTTATTTAATTCCTTTTGCATTTGGAATAACTCATCTTGAAGTGAACTTCTTGTTACAGGGTCTAGTGCACTGAAGGGTTCATCCATTAAGATAATATCGGAGTCCGTGGAAAAAGCTCTTGCAACACCCACTCGCTGCTGCTGTCCGCCGCTTAATTCTTTTGGAAATCGGTGTAAATATTCTTTAGGGTCTAACCCAACCAATTCAAGCAATTCTTTTGTCTTTTTCTCAATTAGTGCTGGTTCTTCTCCCTTAAGTTTTGGAATTAATTCTAAGTTTTCTTTAATTGACATATGTGGAAACAATCCAGTGTTTTGAATCACGTAGCCAATATTTCTCCGCAGCTCAATCGGGTTCATAGTGGAGATATCTGTTCCATCGACAAATATTTTTCCCGATGTTGGTTGTATTAGTTTATTAATCATCTTAAGCAAAGTTGTTTTTCCGCAGCCGCTAGGCCCGATAAAAACAACTAACTGACCAGCATCTATATTTAACGAGAACGGATTTATGATGGCCTTTGTTCGATATTTTTTAACAATGTCTTTAAATTCTATCAATGTCATTCCCCCTGACTAAAGTTTAATCTTGTTAGTAACAACTTTATGGTAACATATAAGTTGTTGGTTTGTCGAATTTATTTAGAAAATCGCCGCTGTACAAAACTTTCCAAACTTTAATACTTTAAGTAAAATAAGGTGAGAAAAATGTAAGAGGGTGTTGGTGTGAAAACGATCTTAATTGTGGATGATGATGAATATATTCGCAGTCTTGTGAAAGGTTTATTAATGAAGGAAGGCTATAGGGTTACTGCTGCGGAACACGGGAAAGAAGCTCTTGATATGTTACAAACGGAGTTATGTGATTTAGCAATCGTGGATATTATGATGCCTTTTATGGACGGCTATCAGTTAACAGCTGAAATTCGTAAATTGTACGATCTGCCAATTATTTTATTAACGGCTAAAAGCCAGATTGAAGATAAAGAAAAGGGGTTTGAATCAGGGACGGATGATTATTTAATCAAACCTTTCGAGCCTAAGGAATTAATTTTTCGCGTAAATGCTCTGTTAAGAAGATATGGAAACGCTGGCGGTGCCAATATCAATTTAGGGTCGCTGTACATAAACAAAAAAGGCTACGAGGTGAAAATAAACAGCAAAACCTTTATGCTGCCTTTAAAAGAATTTGAACTTTTATCTTTTCTGGCAGCACATCCTAACCAAGTATTCAGCCGCGGACATCTTATTGAAAAAATCTGGGGCCATGATTTTGAAGGGGATGAACGGACGGTGGATGTTCATATTAAACGGTTGCGCGAACGGTTTGCAAGTATTGCAGAGGATTTCACGATTAAAACAATTAGAGGAGTGGGCTATTCCTTGGAGGTTATTTAATAATGAAAATGAAATCTCTATACAGCAAATTCGCTTTCATAACTATTATGATTATGGTCTTTAGCGGTCTTATTTCATTTATTCTCTCTAACTCTTATTATCAGGTGAAATTAAAAGAGCAAAATGATGAGAAAATAACTAATTTTGCTTTTGAAATCGCCGACTTTGCCAGTAAACATCCCCTAATAAGCTTAGAGGACTATCTTGATCATATAGGTGCAATTGGTTATCAAATTCTATTGATCAGCCAAGAAGGGGACAAGCAGTATTTTGGCTCTTCCTTCAGGGTAAAAGATTTGCCCATAATCATTTCCAATAATGTTTTGCATGGTGAAGTGTACCACGGTGTCAGGCAGTTTCCGCATAAAACATTTGTTACCGGCTTTTTTGCTAATGAATTAAAAAACTCTGTCGGGGTTCCCTTATCCTATCAGGATAAAAACTACGCCTTATTCATCAGACCCGATATTAAGCTTATGTTTAATGAGATGCATGTTCTTTTCGGCTGGCTGCTTATTATTTCTATTTTGTTAAGTATTCTCTTGGTTCTAATCGGTACAAAATACTTGGTACAGCCAATTAGAGAGTTGAACCTGGCAACCAAGGAAATTGCAGATGGTAATTTTTCAATTATGCTGGATATTGATCGGAATGATGAACTCGGTCATTTAGCGGCCAACTTTATGACGATGGCACAAAAATTAGCGAAAGTCGATATACTGCGCAAAGAATTAATCTCCAATATTACCCACGATATTCAATCACCGCTAACCAATATTAAAGGGTATTTAAATTTGCTTGAAAGCAATGGAAAAAGTGATCAGGAAAAGCAGCAGTATATTGATGTTGTACACGCTGAGGTTAATCGCTTATCCAATATGACGAAACAGTTGTTGCTGCTCTCCTCCATAGAAAGTAAAAAGGATTTAATGGAAGTGAGCACTATAGATGTAGCAGGGCAATTAAAAAGTGTAATCCACCAATACCAATGGAGGGTCATAGATAAAGGAATTATGATGAGTTATTCTCTTCCAGATGCTTCGGTTAAAGGGGATGCCTCTTTGCTCTATTCTGTTTGGGAAAACCTGTTGACGAATGCAATTAAATATAATAGTGAAAATGGAACGATTGATATTGAAGTATTTGATACTGAATCACAAGTAGAGGTAATAATAAAGGATACTGGGATTGGATTAACTGAAAACGAAAAGGAAAGAATCTTTGACCGTTTTTACCGAGCGGATTCTTCAAGGGCGCGTTCAGTTGAAGGCACAGGGCTTGGGTTATCTATTGTCAAATCAATTATTGATATGCATCATGGGGAAATTAATTTAACAAGTCAAAAAGGAAAAGGTACTACTATTATCGTAAATCTCCCTAAAACGTAAAGTGCTGTTCATCTTCCGTTCATATTCGCAGCGTATTCTATTTACGAAATGAAACAAGGAGGATGTATGTCAGTGGTTAAATATAGTAATGTATTATTAAAAACAGCAGCAATCTTCGGCTTAATTGGAGCAGGACTTGGAGGACATATGGCCGGTTCCGGTTCCTATACACTCCGCCCAATTCATGCACATATTTTAGTTGTCGGCTGGCTGACATTATTTGCATGGGCCGTTTATTATCGGGTTTTTCAACCGAAAAGTCGAATTTTGGCGGGGCTTCATGTTTATTCGGCCATCATTGGTTCTATTGGTTTGACCGGGGGAATGGCGTTATATAACTTAAAACCAGATTTTCTTCCAGAATCAGTTGAGACCCCATTTTACATAGGCGGAGGGGCGATTCTTCTACTAAGCTTTGTTTTTTTCTGCCTATTAACATTTATCCAAGGGAAAAAAGATGAATAGATAAGCCAACCGCCCTTCCGGTTGGCTTATCTATTCAATTTATTATAGAGAAAGTGGCTGCTTTAATGAATGGTCCTTCATCGCTTCATGATATTCCAAAGTAAGATTGTTAATTATTTGTTTTACAGGGAGTATTTCTTTTATTTCACCGACTCTGGCACCAGCGAAAACCAGCCCATTTTCAACATCTCCATTAACTGAGGTTACCAGTGAGTCAAGGGTACAAAAACGGTAAGAACAATTTTTTAAGCAATCATGGCATTTAGCAATTTTCAATTTATCGGGGCCGCTAATTAACCTAGTAAAGTTATTCTTAATCGCCCTCCCATTTAAGCCAACGGTCGTTTTAACCAGTACTAAATCTTCTTTTTGGGCATCAACGTATTTTTGTTTAAATGCGAATGGTGCATCACACTCCTCACTAGCAACAAAACGTGTCCCCATTTGAACTCCGGATGCCCCCATCGCAATGGCTTTAGCAATATCGTCTCCTGTCAATATTCCTCCGGCTGCAATAACAGGAATCGAAACCGCCTCGACAACTTCTGGAAGAATTGCGAACATCGGCCGGTCTGTACCAAGATGCCCGCCGGCTTCAAAGCCTTCCACTACAACTGCTGCAGCACCAAGCCGTTCGGAAATCCTTGCTAATTTAGCAGACGAAACGATAGAGATGACGGGAATTCCAGCTTGTTTCCCCCATGAGTACATATCTCTTGAGATTCCGGCACCAGATATGATGAAATCAACCTTTTCTTCGATGGCAGCCTTCATTTTTTCAGCAAAATCATTCATCGCAAATAAAACATTTACACCAATATATCCTGCGTTTTTGATTCGAGCCTTTGCCTGTCTAATATGAAATCGCATATCTTCAACTGAAATACCCGTTCCAGAAATAATCCCGATTCCCCCGGCGTTTGCTACTGCTGAAGCAAGTTTACTTAATGAGATGCCAACGCCCATCCCGCCTTGCATAATTGGAACTTTTGGGATCATATGGCCAATTTTTAATTGTGGAAAGTTCAAAATATAACCTCTTTTCAATTGAATTCTAGAAACTTCTCATGAATCTTACCATATAGTTAATCATCTGTATGTGATTTTTGTTACCAGGTCATAATGGCAGGTTTTAGCAACTTGTATAATTTCTAGTCGAAAAAGTCGATTTAATCTTTCATATAATATATATTTAGTGAATAGATACTAACGGGTTACTTAGTCTTCTTTATACACTGTATAAGAATATTATTCAAAACCAAACTATACGTTAGGAATATGATTGGATGGTGTGAGGTATGGTAAAACTTTTTACAGACATGGATTTAGATGGTCTTGGATGCGGTTTGATTGCAAAAATGGCCTTCGGGGAAAAGGCCAATGTCTTCTATTGTTCTTATCGAAATTTAAATCAAAGGGTTGAATCGTATATTAAAAATCCGGCGAATAATAAAGAAGAAGTCTATATTACCGACCTAGCAGTAAATGAATTAGTTGAAAAAAAACTGCAGGATCGGTTTAAGCAGGGGAAACATATTCAGATGATTGATCATCATGTAACGGCAATGCATTTTAATGATTATCAATGGGGCAGGGTAACACCGGAGTACCCAAATGGTAAAAAAACATGTGCAACTTCATTATTTTATGATTTTCTCATTGAGCAAGGTAAAATGGAGCGAAATATAGCGCTTGAGGAATTTATTGATTTAGTCCGTCAATATGATACATGGGAATGGGATGAAAATAATAATGTAACAGCCAAGCGATTAAACGATTTATTTTACATAATGAATAGAGAACAATTCGAAGAAGAAATGCTGAAAAGGTTGACGGAAAATCCGGATTCGTTTCAATTAACGGAAACAGAAAATATGATTCTTGATATTGAAGATCAAAAAATTAACCGCTATATCCATTCAAAAAGCAGACAGACAGTACAAACTTTTGTGGATCATTATTGCGTTGGGGTTGTCCACGCTGAACAGTATTTATCTGAACTTGGCAACGCACTAAATAATATTTATCCCCATCTGGATATGATTGTTCTATTGAATGTAAGTGGAAAGAAAATGGGTTTTCGTACGATTCATGATGAAGTGAATGTAGCGGAATTTGCGCAAAGGTATGGGGGCGGGGGGCATCCTAAAGCATCTGGCGCGGATATGTCAAAAGAGGCGTTTGACACCTTTATTGCCGATGTTTTTGAACTGAATCCGCTTAAACCGGATACAGACCGGAATGAATTTAATGTGAAAGAAATGGCATTTGGTACAAGCTATCAAAACCATATGGGAGAAAGTTCGTTCGTACTGCCTGCAGGAAATGGCGGATATGATCTTATCCATAATGGGGAAAGATTTGAACAACGATTTCCTTCCTACTCAGAAGCAGAACGTTTCCTAAAAAGAAATTATGGTTCTTGGCTACGGCAGGATCAGGAATTTTTACAAAAGATTTCAGTTGGATTAAAGATTTCACTAGAGGAATTGAAGGAAAATTATGATGAAATCATTAGTAATCACTTCGTTGATATAGTGACAATATAAACAATAAGGGCTTGGAGGATTCCAGGCTCTTTATTTATTTTCTTCAACAAGACCATTCATTCCAAAAATTTGGGGTGGTAAATTTTTCATAGGTAAATGGTATTGCTATTGTGGAATTGTAATTTTAATGCAATAGAAAGTAATTTTAAATACATAAGGATGTAATGTTTTTAGGTTAAAATAATAATACAGATATTTATCTCATCAATTATTGTTAGTCTTAAAAATATATTTAAATATCTTTTTAAGAAAAATAATCAGCGGGGTGATAGAATGGCTGTTACTTCAAAAAGGAGTAAATATTTCGATAATGCAAAATTCATTTTGATTTTTCTCGTTGTGTTCGGGCATTTAATAAGTCCGTTAAAAGAACGGGATCGAATACTTTTCACATTATATACGGTAATTTTTTTATTCCATATGCCTGCCTTTATCTTCATCTCTGGATATTTTGCGAAAGGGTTTAGAAAGAAAGGGTAT
>NZ_JBMPZU010000036.1:0-43307 GCF_049463095.1 Neobacillus sp. 19
TTGCTTCGTTGGTTGTGCAGCTTCAACGGCCAACCCAACAACCTAGATAGGCGTTTTCGCATTTATCGTGAAACGCTTTCGCATTTTCGTGCGCCGCTTCACGCAAAAGAAAATGGCTGGATGAACGCAGCTATGCGGACCTCGTGGCACTATGTCAATTCCTTCCTGGACCGGCTAGCAGTCAGGTTGGTATTGGAATTGGAGTCATGCGTGCCGGTGTATTAGGCGGAAGTAATGGCATTCATTGGCTTTACCTTTCCCTCAGTAATTGCTCTCATTTTATTTGCGCTCCTTCTAAATGGGATGAACGTGGAAAATGCGGGCTGGATTCATGGATTGAAAATTGTCGCTGTTGTTGTCGTAGCACATGCCATTTTAGGGATGGCACAGAAATTGACTCCCGATTTAAAAAGAAAATCCATTGCCCTGTTCGCCCTTGTAGGAACTTTGATCTGGCAAACCACGTATACGCAGGTAGGTATAATCCTTGTTTCTGCTATTTTTGGTTATCTATTTTTTAAACAAACGGCATCAGAAGAGGACACGATCATAACGGTTCCATTATCACGTGGATTTGCCTATATTTGTTTAACCCTTTTCTTTGGCTTACTTATCATACTTCCCATTCTTAGAGAAATAACATCTTATGAATGGATTGCGCTTTTTGATAGTTTCTATCGGTCAGGTTCGCTTGTTTTTGGCGGTGGGCATGTTGTATTGCCCTTACTTGAGCGTGAATTTGTTCCATCAGGCTGGATCAGTAAAGAGAATTTTCTCGCAGGTTATGGATCAGCGCAGGCCGTTCCTGGACCGCTTTTTACTTTTGCAGCATATATCGGGGCGGTAATCAACGGATGGAAGGGCGGCCTTTTGGCGACAATAGCTATTTTCCTGCCAGCTTTCCTATTGATCATGGGTACCCTGCCCTTTTGGGATCACCTTCGAAAAAACCCAAAAATCAAAGGGGCACTTCTAGGTGTAAACGCTGCAGTGGTCGGAATCTTAATCTCTGCTTTCTATACACCGATCTGGACTAGCTCAATCATATCACCAATTGATTTTGCTTTTGGCTCTATTCTGTTTTGCTTACTTGTTTATTGGAAGCTTCCACCGTGGATCATCGTACTTCTAGGTGCACTGGGAGGATTATTGCTATGAAAATGGAGACTAATAAGGTGAGTGAACAATGAAAAAATATGTAAACTTGGATAATGTTACAAGCAATAAATCATTTAGTGATATGAGAAAGTGGCAGAAGGAACGACGAACGAAAGTAAAGGATTTATCGGTAAACATTGAACAGTGTCCCACAAAAAAAGTGACCGAAATAAATGAAAATAGAAATTGCACTTCCTTTACATGGATTGGGCATTCTACCTTTTTGATACAGTTGAATGGCATGAATATTTTGACGGATCCTGTATGGGCGAAGAGGATGGGATTTCAAAAGCGACTTACTGAGCCGGGAATTTCTTTAGCAGATTTGCCTGAGATTGACCTTGTTGTCATTTCTCATGGTCACTACGATCATTTGGACTTCCCTACTTTAAAAAAATTAAAAGGAAATCCCCATTACTTTGTTCCTGTTGGATTGAAATCACTTTTTACCAGAAAAGGCTATCAGAAGGTGACGGAAATGTCCTGGTGGGAAAACGCAGAAGTTAAAGAAATTACCCTTCATTTCGTCCCTGCACAGCACTGGACGAGACGGTCGCTTACAGATATGAATACTTCCCATTGGGGCGGCTGGATTTTTCAAACACCGCTGGAAACCTTTTATTTTGTCGGTGATACGGGATATTTTAACGGCTTTAAACAGATTGCGGAGAGATTTAAAGTTGGTACGGTGTTTATGCCGATTGGAGCCTATGAGCCTGAGTGGTTTATGGCGGATGCCCATATTTCTCCGGAAGACAGTGTGAAAGCCTTCCTTGATTTAAAGGCAAAACTTTTCGTGCCGATGCATTATGGTGCTTACCGATTAGCCGACGATACTGGCCCGGAGGCATTAGACCGCTTGTACCGTGAATGGGAAAAGCAGCAGCTTCCCGGGGAACAATTAAAGGTGCTCTTACTTGGTGAAACCGTGATAGAGACTGGAAAGTAGAAAACCGGAGGACCAATCCTTCAAAAATTTGGTTTCGTCCACCCAGCCACTGACGATCTTGTGTAATTAGGAGTAAAAACCAGCAGCCTCCAAAGAGAACTGCTGGTTTTTTGTTTCAATGAAAAACTTAAACACTCAAAACTTCTTGCTCATCCTTTTCACTGCCAAGCGTTGCTAAATATTCCACGGTGGTCAAATACACCATCCCATTCCCTTCTAGCTTCGGAGAATTTCCTAGTGGGATTGTTCTCCTTATGAGCTGGGCATATAGTTCCGGCTCTGTTAGATTTCTATCAAATGCTTGGTTGGAGATTGCTTTAATTAATGCAAGTGCACCGGCTACATGCGGTGTTGCCATAGACGTGCCGCTAAGCCTCGCATATTTACCATTTAAATAGGTTGATAATATACTTTCTCCTGGAGCAACTACATCAACCTCTTTATTTGAATTACTAAATTCAGATATATTACGATTTAATCCAATTGCCCCCACGCAGATCACTTCATTGTATGCACCTGGATAGGCCAGCTCGTCTGTTGAGTCTCTTCCGTCCCCTTCATTTCCAGCCGCACAAACAACGAGAATCCCATTGGCAACAGCCTTTTTAATGGCATCATGTAATTCGGGAACATCCGCTGAACCGCCCAGGCTCATAGAGATAATATCTACCTTTTGTTCAATCGCGTAATAAATTCCATTGATAATCCACTGATATTGTCCTGAGCCATTTTTATCAAGAACCTTGACAATTAATAGATTAGCTTCCGGTGCAACGCCTACGACTCCCGTCTCATTTAAAATTGCGGCCATTGTCCCGGCAACATGTGTGCCGTGTCCATTGTAATCACGATAGTTATTTTGGTCGCCGCGATCATCTTTTGTAAAATTTCGCCCGCCAATGATTCGATCTTTTAAGTCGATATGGTCTGTTTCACAACCGGTATCTAAAATAGCGATTGTCATTCCCTTCCCTCTGGACGCCCTCCACACTTCAGGGGCCTGAATCATTTCCACCCCTTTTGGCACCTCGGTTACTTCTTCAAACTCTGCAATCACTTGGTACGGAATTAAGCGTACTTTTCGTTCCAACGCATTCCCTCCTAACAGATTTATTTGAAGCCAACCCATGATGTTGGTAATAGTTTAACAATTCTGAATCTATTAAAAAAGATTCTTTTGGCGCATTTTTTATTTTTCTTTATGACAGGCGATTCCTGTTTATACCCGAAATTTATTTCAATAGTTCTTTAATTTAGTAATGCGTTAACGCTTTCATTATTAGACGCTTTACTATTTTAAAAAAATAATTTTCAAACTATTGTGGTTATTGAAATAATATTCTATAATATTTAGCATTACGAAATTATCTTACAGGGGTGGAAACATTGAAAGCTTTAGAACGTCTTAGTCAATTTGTCGGCAATACTTTTGCCATTTGGGTACTGATATTTGCCGTCCTTGCATTTGTATCGCCTCCAGCATTTACTTGGATTGCTCCACACATTTCTCTATTACTTGGAATTATAATGTTTGGGATGGGGCTAACTTTATCTGGAAATGATTTCAAAGAAGTTTTTAAACGGCCAAAGGACGTCGCGATTGGAGTTGTAGGCCAATTTTTAATCATGCCCGGGCTCGCCTTTTTACTTTCGAAAGGTCTGAACCTAGCTCCAGAAATTGCAGTTGGCGTTATTTTAGTAGGCTGCTGCCCTGGCGGAACGGCATCAAATGTTATGACGTTCCTTTCCAAAGGGGATGTTGCCTTAAGTGTCACAATCACATCGGTTACAACGATCCTTGCACCACTTGTCACACCAGCTCTTATTTTGTTACTTGCCAGCGAGTGGATCCCTGTTGATCCTGCAGGACTATTCCTCTCAATCGTTAAAATCGTTCTCATCCCGATTATTCTTGGAGTTATAGTGAAAAAGTTATTTAATAGACAAGCACAAGCAAGCGTGAAAGTTCTACCGCTTATTTCCATTATTGCGATTGTTGCCATCGTTGCAGCAGTTGTATCTGCTAACCAAGCAGCGATTGCAAAAACGGGAATCCTTATTTTTGCGGTCGTTGTTCTTCATAACTGTCTTGGCTACTTAATTGGTTATTTATTTGGGAAACTCTTTAAAATGGACTTATCAAAGAAAAAGGCTGTCGCCATTGAGGTAGGAATGCAAAACTCTGGTTTAGGCGCTGCCATTGCAGCTGCACATTTTTCACCACTAGCTGCCGTACCAAGTGCCATTTTTAGTGTTTGGCACAACATTTCTGGCCCAATCCTTGCAACCATCTTCAGCCGGATGAAAAATGATAAAAACGCAGCTGGAAGTGAAGGGAAAACATTATCAGTGTAAAGCCGAAACTATGGTGGATCAGTTAATTCGTTATTAAAAGAACTTGGATGCTTCCAAGTTCTTTTTCTTGTTCCCTAATAATCCAATCACTATTTTAAAAATACGACTTTATTATTATACAAATTCTCTAACATATGGAGGTATCACCCATTTTTACTTCATTGTTTATATGAAGCGTTGTTTTTTTCTACCAACATGACGCTTGTCCAATCAACTATTAATACAAAAAATATATATACATAGTGAAGTGTTTTTTTCCTTCCAATCATCTAAAAGGTGGTGAAAGAGATATGTATGGTTATGACGGGGGCGGATATGGCGGCGGCAGCAGCTTTGTATTGATTGTTGTCTTGTTCATTCTGTTGATCATTGTAGGTACTTCTTTCATGGGCTACTAATTGGTAGTAACCCGTAATACTTTAGGTTAATATTCCAAGTAAATCCCTAATGAAAGGAGGGGGATTTAATGACATTTGGATTTTTTGGATTTGGCAGAAGACCGTTTGTCCCGATTGAAATTGAAATCGAAATAGAGAGAAGAAGACGAATTGAAATTGAAATCGAGATTGAGCGAAGAAGAAGATTTGAGTTTGAAAGAAGAAGACGATTTGAATTTGAACGGAGACGCAGATTCTTTTAAGCATATAAAATTAGTAAGAAAATTGGGGCCTTCGGGCTCTTTTTTAGTGCGTTACCGCCTCCTTTAGCGCATATAATAGCTATATCTAGGTTCCTTTGGTGCTATACTAAATATATAGAAGGAACTGGAAAAGGGAGTTGAAAAAGTTGAAATGGTTGAAAAAACTTACTCATACACTCACAGGCTTGACGGATGCCATTGCCCGTTTTCCCTTAACAACCCTATTTCTATTAGGCACTGTTTTTATTAATTCTTATATGATCAGCAATGAAAAGGACGGTTCGAAAATTCTTTTAACATTTGTTGTTGGGGCATTTCTTAGTGCCGTATTCCAGGTTGTCTATGACCGTTTTTTTTCAAAGCTTTCCATCCAAGTGATTTTAATGGGCATGGTTGTCTTGCTAACTGCAGGTTATTACCTCATTATTAGGCAAGCGCCTGACCCAGGCATGGAAATCGAAATGAGAACGGTCGTTGCCTTGTTTGCCCTGCTAATAGCCTTCATTTGGGTACCCGTCATAAGAAGCAGCACAAGTTTTAACAAAAGCTTTATGGTTACCTTTAAATCTTTCTTCAATTCCCTGTTCTTTTCTGGTGTTATTTTCGGCGGTATTAGCATTATTCTTACGGCAATTGACCAGTTGATTTTTTCCATCGATTCTTCTGCTTATGCACATACGGCCAATTTTATTTTTATTCTTTTTGCACCGATGTATTTTCTTTCACTCATTCCAAAATATCCAGGAGCAAATGAAAAAAATAAGCCGCGAAAAGAAACCATTGATAAGGCAGCCTCTTGTCCGAAGTTTTTAGAAATCTTGCTTTCCTATATACTCATACCGCTATTAGCCGTGTTTACGTTAATACTAGTGACTTACATTATCAAAAATATCGGCGGGGAATTTTGGACGGATAACTTACTAGAACCAATGCTCGTATCCTATGCGATTACCGTTATTTTGGTGTATATCTTGGTTAGTGAGATTGAAAACAAGTTTACGGCCACTTTCAGAATGATTTTTCCAAAAGTCCTGGTGCCAATCGTCCTCTTCCAGATTATGTCCTCGATTTTCAGTTTGGCTGATAGTGGTGTAACACATACCCGCTATTATGTCATATTGTTTGGAATTTTTGCAGCCGTTGCAGGTATTTTAATGAGCGTTTTTCCTGTACGAAAAAATGGCGTGATTGCGGCTATGTTAATTATTTTTTCAGCTGTTTCTATCGTGCCTCCAGTGGATGCGTTCACCATCAGTCGAACGAGCCAAAGTAAAATACTGAAAAACGTACTTGTGAAAAATAATATGCTCGAACATAATAAGATCAGGCCAAATGCATCTATTTCTGACAAGGATAAGCAAATAATTACCAATTCTGTTCAATACTTATACATGATGGGATATACAAAGAACATGAAATGGCTGCCAGATGATTTCAATGCATATGAAGATTTTCATGATACTTTTGGTTTTGATGAGTATCAAAAGCAGGATCATTTCACTCAATCGATTTACCTTGATCTGCAACAGTCAACGCCCATTACCATCACAGGCTTTGATACCTTTGCAAAAATCGAGATATTGATGTCAGATCAACATAGTGATGATAAGGTTTTTGATATGGTAAAGGAAGGTAAAGAGTATACCTTGTTTAAAAACTTTCAGCAAGATCACTATGACCTTCAATTGAAGGATTCGAATGACCTGACTCTTATTAGCTATAACACACAAGAAATCTTTGATAAATTTTCTCATTACAACCCTTCTAAGGGACAAATATCAGCAGAAGAAGCAACATTTACAAATGAAAATGATCGAGCCAAACTAACCATTGTCGTGCAAAATCTAGGGATTGAAAAACAAGATGCACAATATAATAACGCCATGTTATTCGTTTTTATTCAGATTAAATAGAAATTCCTTAAGAAAGCAAAACAAGCGGGACATGGTTCCGCTTGTTTTGCTTTCTTAATTGGTAAATATTAAATTAAATTCTTATCGATCCTAGGTAAACGAATTTCTTGTTTAAGACGTCTCCTTTTGAGTCGATTCGATTTTTCTTTCTCATAGAGATAATAAACAAGGAAATAAGAAACAATACCAAGGGCGGTCCCGAAAATCGTCATACCGATTAAGGCATGGACACCGCCATGGAGCAAGTTGACTAAACTATGGAAATCACCGTGTAATAAGTTTTGAAAAGAAAAAGATCCATGATGGCCAATTCGTACTTTAATTGGAAAGAACAATTTTCCCAGTTGTCTTGCAAATGGTAAAAGAATCACTGGCAGAAGTGTGAGTTTCCCTATAATATTTCCAATAATAGACGCCGGTAAGGAACCTTTTGCCAGTTTGACAATCGGGACAAATAAGATATAAATAAGCGAAGCTGTCGAAATCACTAACATTTCCAGTCCAAAGCCAAGGGCAAAACCGAGGGCTACCTTTTTAGCTCCCCCAGGAGAACGCAGCAGTTTTGTGAAATTTAATTTAAAGGCTCGTCCAATCCGTTGATAAAGATGATACTTTTTATATTTTATCCTCAATAGGTGCCACCCCTTGGTGAAATCGGTATATGATATTATTTGGAACTTTCTAAAAACTCATTTTATAGAAAACCTACCTTATCTTCTATTTTACACCTTTATCAAATAGAATAAATAGAAAATTATTCAGAAATAAAAGGATGTTATTGGTAATGGTGTGTGAATTTATTTTTCGATTACTGGAAAGCTAATCAAAAACGGTGATGATGATATGGAGAAGAAAATCGCGATTATTTCCGATATTCATGGGAATTATTCCGCTCTTCAAGCTGTATGCAAGGAAATCGATCAAGACACTACCATTGAACAGATTTATTGCCTTGGAGATTTAATTGGCATCGGCTATGAAACAAATAAAGTGCTGGATTTACTGCTCTCTCGCAGCGATATTTCTTTTTTAATGGGAAATCATGATGAAGCGATTGTAGATATTCTTTCAGGGAGAGAGCCCTATAGCAGAAAGCGAGAAAGAGACCATCATGTGTGGATTGCCGCTCATATCGATCATTCATTTCTCTCATTTTTATCCGAGCTGCCCGTCACACTATCGGCTGAATGTAATGGAAAACGTTTAGATTTTGTCCACTACCATTTAGATGAAGAAGGTAATTTTTTACCAGTTGATTATGACCCGACCGTTGAGAAATTGGATTTTCTCTATCGTGATTCAGCCGCTGATATCATCTGTTTTGGTCATCATCATGTCATCCATCATTTTAAAACGAAGAAACGGCTCTACTTGAATCCCGGTTCACTTGGTTGTTTTCATAAGCCGCTTGCTTCGTACGCTATTTTGATCATTGGAGATCATGGTGAAATAAATGTCACTTTTAAAGAAGTACCCTATGATAATAAGGAATTTTTATTAGGATACAGCAAGCTGAATGTTCCGGGTTCAGACTATATATTGAAAGTCTTCCATGGAAATCAACCTTTACACTATCAATAATCAATGATCTACTTTTCGAACATATTCCTGAAGCGGTAAATCAAGTTCATCGATTCCTTCTATCACTAGGCTGGCAATCTCTATGGCCCCATTTTTCCGAAAATGGGTGCTGTCCATTGCCCCATTGGGATAATGAGGATATTCTCCTGCTATTAGCCACATGAACAGTTTCTTCGTTTGTTCCGGCCCTAGCTGCTGAAACAATTCTCTACTTTTTTCTGTTAAATCAATAACTGGAACGTTTTCTTCGCTCGCTAGTTCCTTCATGGCTTTAGGATATTCGCCGTGTGATGCTTGTGCCATACCACCGACTGAAAAACTCATTCTTTCCACCGGTGTAACAAGAATGGGTATCGCTCCTTTTTCCCGGGCACCTTGGATATATTGTTTTAAATAACTTTTATAGGTAGTGGACGGATTCGTGTACCTCGATGGGTCCTCTCTTTTTTCATCATTGTGACCGAATTGGATGAACAGATAATCCCCCTTATTAATATGATGCAAAATCCACTGCAGTCTTCCTTCATCAATGAAGCTTTTCGAACTTCTCCCCGGCTTTGCTTGATTGATCACAGTGACATGACTGTCAAATCGATTGGATAGCTCTTGACCCCAGCCTGAGCGCGGCGATAAAGATGCCGGATAATTCGAAACCGTTGAATCTCCCGCAAGATAAATGGTTATTTCTTGCTCCGCCTTGGATGAGGCTTTAGATACATGGATGCCGGTATATAAAATCAAACTTGCAGTTATTACAGATATCCCAAACATGAAAACCTTATTCCGTCCCAAACGTCCATTCCCCCTGTGTAAACTCTTCGATCGTAATCTTATTATTTATTAATCATAAACGATTCATGACCGTTGATGAAGAGAATTTTAATTAGCAGGCAAAATAATTAAAGGACCTTTGATTCACTCCATCCATTATGAAATGAATTTTTAATAAAAATTACATACTCCGGTAAAACAATCGAGTTTTTTTATATGGTACATTGATTTTAGCCTTTTAAAACGGATTAAGAATGAGTTGATTAACATGTTGAATCTAAAGGAAGCTACCGAATTATTAATGGACCAAGGCATTACTGATAATGAACAAGTTGTCATCCGCTGGATTTTAGACGGTAAACTGAAAGCAAAACGAACGAAGAATTTAAATATTGACTACTTCATTAAACCAAGAGATTTAGCTGCCTTCATTTTGGAAAAACAAATCGAGGAAAGATGCAGCCAGTTTGGAGTGGATTACCATCATTGGGAAAAGACATTCTATGAAAACAAGAAATTAAAACAGGAAAATGAGGAATTAAAAACGATGGTCCGCCTTGAACAAACGAAAGTTCGCGGCTTGAAAAGAATGTTACAGGCAGAATATGCCCTTGCTGATTCCCCGCCCCTTACATATGCGGCATTATTAGGTTTAGACATGGATGCTGACAAGGAATTAATCAAAAGGGAGTTTAAAAAATTACTCAAAGGACTTCATCCGGATCGCGGCGGTGATGAACGATTATTTCGCGTGTTTTATGAACATTATTCGAAAGCAAAGTAGAAAAGAGACAGATGACTGTCTCTTTTGCCTGTTGAATTAATCGTGGAAATTTGTGCCGTCTGTCGTTGCTTTAACAATTTCGGCACGGATGACAAAGTCACCGAAATGTTCCCCCTCCTGCCGCTCTTTTGCATAGCGCGGAAGTATGACGCTTAATTCTTTGAGTATTTCTGCTTCACCGATATTTTCACGGTACATTTTACTTAAGCGGCTGCCATCATGGGCTGCCCCTAGATACATGTTGTATTTTCCTGGTGCCTTGCCAATAAAGCCAATTTCCCCGAGTGCGTGCCTTGCACATCCGTTTGGACAGCCAGTCATTCGGATTGTAATGTCCTCTTCACGGAGGCCGCTTTCATCCACAATTTCCTCGATTTTGTTAATCAGAACCGGTAAATAGCGTTCTGCTTCGGCCATCGCCAATCCACATGTCGGCAGCGCCACACATGCCATCGAATTGCGGCGGAGGGCAGTAACATGCATGCCGTCCGTTAATCCGTATTTTTCAATCAACTCATTGATCTTTTTCTTTTTTTGGCTTGATACATTGGCGATAATGACGTTTTGATTGGCTGTCAAATGGAAATCACCCGTATGAATCTTTGCGATTTCGCGTAAGCCCGTCTTTAACTGAACATGATCATAATCAGTTACACGGCCGCCTTCAACAAATAATGTAAAATGCCATCTTCCTTGAATGCCTTTTACCCAGCCGTAACGGTCACCATTATGGTCGAAATGATAAGGTTTCGCTTCACTTAGCTTCCACCCAAGGCGATTTTCCAGCTCTTCCTTGACTGTCTCTAACCCAAGTCGATCCACAGTGTATTTAAACCGGGCATTTTTCCGCTCGGAACGATTTCCATAATCGCGTTGAATGGTAATCGTTTTTTCCGCCACTTCATAAAGCTGCTCTGTTTTACAGAAGCCAATAACCTTGGCCACCTGTGGATATGTTGCCGTATCCCCATGGGTCATGCCCATTCCTCCGCCAATGGCGATGTTAAATCCAATCAGTTTGCTGTCTTCCACTATTGCAATGAATCCAAGGTCTTGTGAAAAGACATCAATATCATTGGATGGCGGCACGGCAATGCCAATTTTAAACTTTCGTGGCAAGTAAGTCCGGCCATACATTGGTTCTATTTCTTCGACTTCTGGAGTGCCGGCCACTTTTTCTTCATCCAGCCATACTTCATGATACGCTCTTGTGCGTGGTAATAAATCATCACTCAATTTCTTTGACCATTCATATACTTCGGCATGGATTTCAGACTGATATGGATTTGAGGCGCACATCACGTTACGATTGACATCGCCGCAAGCTGCGATTGTATCCAATAGAGAAGCATGAATTTCCTGGATGGTGTTTTTCATATTCCATTTTAAAATCCCATGCATTTGAAAGGTCTCACGTGTGGTCAGTTTCAAAGTGCCATTCCCATATTTTTCAGCGAGTTCATCCATGACAAGCCACTGGTTTGGAGCTGCAACACCTCCAGGCAAGCGAACACGCAGCATGAATTGATAGGCAGGTTCTAGCTTTTGCTTTTGCCGTTCATTACGGAGGTCGCGGTCATCCTGCAAATAGCTGCCATGATGCTTCATTAATCGGTTGTCATCATCAGGAATGCCGGCGCTGATACGGTCCTGCATGACTTCCTTCAACGTGCCGCGCAAATAGTTGCTTTCATCTTTGATGCGTTCGACATCACTCGGCGCTCCCCCTGGTGCTGTTAAAGTTTTTTTCACCATGTTGGTTAATCCCCCTTCTTTCAAAAATTAATATACATCTCGCTGATACCGTTTTTGCTGCTGCATGTCGGCAAGATAGGCTGCTGCCTGCTCACGGCTCATGGCGCCTTCTTTTTCGATAATCTCGAGCAATGTGTTGTGGACATCATGTGCCATATGTTTTTCATCACCGCAAATATAGACGGCCGCTCCTTCTTGCAGCCACTCGAACAATTCTTTGCTATTGTCCTGCATACGGAGCTGAACATACACCTTTTCGGCGGTGTCACGCGAAAAGGCTACATCCAATTTCGTTAGAGTACCGTTTTGCAGCCACTTTTGCCACTCGATTTGATAAAGGAAATCAGTGACAAAATGCTGATCACCGAAGAACAGCCATGACTTCCCAGTTGCGTTCGTTTCTTCACGCTCCTGCATAAAAGAACGGAATGGCGCTACACCTGTACCTGGCCCAATCATAATAATTGGTGTCTCCGGTTTTTCCGGAAGTTTAAAGTTTTCGTTTTGCTGCACAAATACGTTGATGCGGTCCCCTGGGTTTAGCCGCTCCGCTGTTTGAATCGAGCAGACGCCATTACGGCTGCGGCCATTGGCATCATAGCGGACAGCGCCGATCGTCAAATGCACTTCGTCCGGATTCGCGGATAAACTGCTCGCAATAGAATAAAGACGGGCAGGTATTTTTCGCAAAATACTCACAAACTCCTGAGCTGAACCAATCCAAGGAGTAAAATCGCGAACTAAATCTAGCAAATCGCGACCTTTTAAGTAGGCTTTTAACTTTTCATCGTTGTCTGATGCTGTCAGTTCTTGTAATTCCTTGCTTGCTGACAATGACGCTGCTTTTTGGAGAAGCGGTTTTGTTAGAACCGTAATTTCATAATAAGAGAGAAGCGCCTCTCTTAATTGTCTCTGGTCTCCCGGCTTCACAGTCACCAGTTCCTCTGGATTCCATTTTGTTTCTTCAAGAAGAAGGTCGACAAGAGCCGGATCGTTTTCCGGATATATGCCAAGGCTGTCACCAGGCTCGAATGTGAGTCCGGACCCTTCAAGTGAAATTTCTAAGTGACGTGTTTCTTTATTTGAGCCTCGACCGTTCAAATTGATATTTTCAAGAATCTCGGCTTGGAATGGATTGGTTCTCGAATACTGTGATTCTATTGATTGTGTTGCTGATTCGAGATTTTGTCCGTTGGCGGCTGCCTCAGATTGTGCTTCGCCCAGGCTGCCAAGAACTCCTTGAAGCCATTCTGCTGCCGGCTCGTCAAAGTCTACATCGCAGTCGAAACGCGGATAAAGCCTTGTGCCGCCAAGTTCTTCCAGCCGCTTATCGAATTCTTTACCTGTATGACAGAAGAACTCATACGAGCTGTCACCAAGAGCTAAAACGGAAAAATGGAAATTTTCAAGCTTTGGTGCACGTTTGCTATGAAGAAATTCATAGAATGTCAGCGCGTTGTCCGGAGGATCTCCTTCACCATGTGTGCTTACAATGATGAGCAGGTTTTGAACCTTTTTCAGGTTATTTGGTTTGAAATCACTCATGGATGAAACGGTAACTTGAAAGTCATTCCCTTCTAGTGATTGGGCTGCCTTTTTTGCTAATCCGCGGGCATTGCCAGTTTGTGATCCATATAAGATGGTCACTTCTTTTGTTTTTGAAGGTTCAGCGTGCTGCTGGACATGTGCAGCCGGCGTCCCAAGTGCAGCGGTGCCTTGTGATGCAGCGAGAAAGCCACTCAGCCAAAATTTCTGCGGTTCGGTAAGTGTTGGCAGAATACGATTAAGGAGCTCTGCCTGCTCCTGATTAAACGGACTGTTCAATACTTGAAGTTGCAACAATACCACCTCAATATGTGTTTAAATTTTTTACTTTTTCAATAATGATTTCTTCAATTACCCGGTGGCTGCTGAGCGTGCCTGTATGGAGAATCTCACAGCCTAGCCTTTGCCGCTTACGCACCTCTTGGCTTACTTCCGCAAGAAGCAAACCGGTAAATAACAAATATGGCACAACGATGACCCTGCCCACGGCACCTATAGTAATCGTCTCAAAGCCATCCAAAAGCCTTGGTTCAGCTGCAGCCAAGTAGCATACAGATACCCTTTCAATGCCAAGACGATTCCGAATGCCACCGGCAATTTTTGAAAAATCACCAAGGATTTCCGGGTCACTGCTTCCTCTGCCAACAATCAAAAGTCGATCCTCTGGCACTAGATACCCTGCAGTTTCCCTAACCAAATCTGCAACCGCGTCTAAAATCATACCCTGTACACCAAAAGACTCCTTCACAGTTACCTGTATTTCAGGATAACGCTCCTGTAATCCGGACAATATCAAAGGAATATCTTGTTTAATGTGACCTGCTGCCAAAAGGAACAGAGGAACAACGGTAATCTCCGTGGCACCTCTCTCCACACATCGGCGGAATCCTTCTTCCATTAACGGCTCCGTCAACTCTAGGAAACTGATTTCTTGGATGGGTATATCGATTCGTTCTATTACTCTTTTAATAAAGGCCTTTGCTTCCTCAGCCCCTTTTTTAGAGCGGGTACCATGACCAATATATAAAATTGCTTTCATATCCTAGAAGCCCCCTGCCTTATCCGTGGACCACTGGCAAATTGGGAACAATTTCATCTTGAAACCAGTTCAATTTTTTATGAAGGTGGACGACTTCGCCAATGACGATCATGCTTGGGTTAGAAAGAGCTGCCTCTTTCACCCGTTCTTCGATCGTCTCCAGCGTCCCGACCACCGTTCGCTGATCACTTAATGTCCCCCATTGAACAAGGGCAATTGGAGTTTGTGGTGATTTGCCATGTTGAATCAATTGTTTTGTTATAGTAGATAAATTAGAAACTCCCATATAAATACAGATCGTATCCACTGCATTTGCCAAATGGAACCACTGATGCTCTGCTGCAACATCTCCCGCTTGATGCCCCGTAATGAAAGCAAAGCTTCTGCTCAGACTGCGATGGGTTACAGGAATTCCGGCATATGCGGCAGCAGCAATCCCGGCCGTGATACCAGGAACAATTTCAAACGCGACATCATGGCGCGCACATTCCTCTGCTTCCTCACCGCCGCGTCCGAACACAAACGGATCTCCCCCCTTTAAGCGGACAACCTGATAGCCCTTTTTGGCATATTTCACTAAAAAGTGGTTGATGGTCTCCTGCTTCATCGTATGGTAATGCGGGAGTTTGCCGCAGTACACGAGCTGTGCCCCTTCTTTTGCATAGTGCAGCAGTTCAGGATTGACCAGCCGATCATAAAGGATGACATCGGCTTGCTGCAGGCAGCGCATTCCTTTTACCGTAATTAAATCTGGATCGCCGGGACCCGCACCAACTAAGTAAACCTTGCCACCCATGGGCTCATCATCCTTTCAAAGCTAAATAATGTTTTTTGTCTGCAAGTATTGAAAAATTTCTCCTACCGCTTGTTCCACAGTCAATAAGTCGGAACGGATGGTGATTTCCGGACGTTCTGGTGCCTCGTACGGAGAATCAATCCCGGTAAAATCCTTTATTTCACCGCGGCGAGCTTTTACATACAGCTGCTTTGGATCGCGCCGTTCACATTCTTCTAGCGGGCATTCAACAAACACTTCGATAAATTCTTCTTTTTCAAAAAGGTCACGTACTTGATCCCGGTCTGAGCGGAAGGGTGAAATAAATGCAGTCGTCACAACGGCACCGCTGTCGACAAACAGTTTCGCCACTTCGCCGATCCGGCGAATATTTTCAGTCCGGTCATGATCGGAAAAGCCAAGATCCTTATTAAGACCGTGGCGGATGTTATCACCATCGAGGACATATTCATTGATGCCCTGGCGGTATAATTCACTGGAAACGGCATTGGCGATTGTCGATTTACCTGAGCCTGACAGGCCGGTAAACCAGAGGACACAGCTGCCATGACCATTTTGCACACGCCGCTCTGGCTTTGTTACGGTTGCTGCGTGCCATGTAATATTTGTTGCTTTTGTCATGTTCGATTCCCCCTTAAACCGTTGCGCTTTCTTTTAAACCTTCAATCAACACCTCTACAACCTCTTTTCGGCTGAATGTTGATGGAGGAAGTGTGCCGGAACGCAGTAATTCCCTAACCTTTGTTCCCGAAAGGATCACTCTGTCCTCGTTGCTGTGCGGGCAAGTTTTATCCGAAGCCATTCCCTCACATTTCGTGCAATAAAAGCTATGTTCAAAGAATAGTGGCTTGATGCCAAGTTCCCCTTCAGGAAATTCGCTGAAGATCAGCTGTGCATCATAGGTACCGTAGTAATTACCGACACCGGCATGGTCACGGCCGACGATGAAATGAGTGCAGCCAAAGTTCTTTCGGGCAATCGCATGGAAAATTGCTTCTCTTGGACCAGCGTAGCGCATCGCCGCAGGATAGACACCGAGCTGGACCCGATTGCTAGGATAGTAGTTTTCAAGAAGGACTCGGTAACTCTTCAAACGGACATCGGCTGGGATATCATCGGATTTTGTTTCACCGATAAGCGGGTTAACGAAAAGTCCATCCACCGTTTCTAAGGCAGCCTTTTGGATGTACTCATGGGCGCGATGGATCGGGTTTCTCGTCTGGAAGCCTACAATGGTTTTCCATCCTTTTTCTTCAAACAAGGCCCGCGTTTCTTTCGGCTCAAGCCATACATCGCTGAATACACCTTTTTCCGGTTTTTTAACAAGTGTTACTTCACCGGCAACATAGACAGGACCTCTTTCATAAAGGCGTTTAACTCCTGGATGAGCAAGCTCCGGCGTTTTGTATACTTCAATGGCTTCTTTATCTAAGTCTGGTTCGAACCATTCAGAAACCTTAATGACTCCATAAACCTCTTTTTCAAAAACTAACTTGACTTCTTCGCCCACGGTAAGGGTCGCCGCTGTTTGATAAGATACCGGAAGTGTCACCGGAATGGACCAAATCGTGTTGTCCGCTAAACGCATATTGGCGACCACAGATTCGTAATCGGCTTTTCCTAGAAATCCCGTTAGCGGGCTGAACAAGCCAACCCCAATTAGTTCAAGATCACTTAAAGCGATAGCATCAATTTCGAGCTCTTTTTCAATATGGGCTACCTCATAATTTGGATTGTAGGCTTGAATTAATTTTCCTCCATGAGGTTTTGGTAAAAATGACATTTTTTCAAATCCTTTCAATAGTAGGTGTATTTAAATTTGATTTTACTGTCGGATGAGTTGTGGATACTGTCGGATGAGCAATATTTACTGTCGCATAAGCTTTGTTAACTATCGTATAAGCCCTATTTACTGTCGCATAACCCATGTTTACTGTCATTTAGCTGTTTTTCTGGCTGAAATCCGCGCCTTACACGCCCTTAATCCTTCACTACCTCCTGGTGCACTGTTATCGCAGGTTTTTGCCGCTTCATCAACGACAACACCCCTACTACGGAAATCAGCACCCCTGCCATGGCGATGATTGGGTAAAAATTATGTTCAATGATCAATTGAATGAGGGTGTATGACAGCACCATCGACAACACAGGTGATACAATCCAGACAGTGAGCAGCTGGACGACAATGTCTTTTTTCAAAACCGACTTGCCCTGCTTCGCAAAGCCCATTCCAATAATCGATGAGGTGGTGATTTGTGTCAGTGGAACTGGGATTCCGAATACCGATGCCACGGTGACAATCGTTGCTCCTGTTCCAGAGATGACGCATCCCTCTTCCAGCCTCAAGGTCGTTATTTTTTTCCCATTTGTTTCAAGGACGCGCTGCCCTAGCAGTAAGGCCCCGCCTGCCACGAATAAACCGCCCCAAAATATGCCATCCCCGGTAGAGAGAATGTTCGCGCCGACAAGCGGGCCTACCGCATTGGCTACATTGTTCATACCGGCTGAAAATGCCTCAAACAGCCCCATAAAGACCACTAACAAAGACAGAAACGGAACAGCTTTCGGGGTCGCCATCCATTTTTTATTTTTCAAAAAATAGGAGGCAGCAACAGCGATGACAAATGCAACAAACGGTGTTAATAGCCAAAATAGCATGATCCAGACCAGCTTACCGACAAATACCGACTGGTATACTATCCCGGCACCGACAACGGAACCCACTGCCACCTCACTCGTTGAAAGCGGAATCCCAAAGATGTTAGCCAAAAACAAGGATAGCGCAGCCGATGCTAAGACAATGAGTGCAACCGGGACGGTAAAGGTGTGACTCGGGACAATCCCGCTGCCGATGGTTTTCACCACTTCACCGCCGCCAAGCCAGGCGCCAAGAAATACGGCGATGCTGCATAATAGCAAGGCCAGACGTTTTTTCACAACACCTGATCCGTAGGCGATTCCCATCGAGGCCGCCGCACCACTTGCACCAATATTTATCGCAAAAAAGAATCCAATTGTTATCGCAATGATTGTGAGCAAAAGAAATGCCTCCTTTATCCCACTAGTGGGGACATGTGACCGTTTGATTACTATTGCGGGGCCGCCTTAGCGAGTGTGCAGCCCACACTCCGTCTTGCCGCTTCCCGCCCAGCGGCCCGCACGCGAGTCGCCATCCGCCGCTGCCGGCTGGGTACATGGAAAACAGCCGATGCTCGGGTATTGATGGTCGTGCAGTGTGTTGTATGGGAGATCTTTATCCTTGATGTAGCCCCAAACATCATCCCAAGTCCAATGAATCAATGGACAGATTTTGATATTCTCGAATTTTTCATCCTTATTAAGGAATTGGGTATTCGCCCTTGTCGGTGATTGTTCCCTGCGCAATCCAGAAATCCATGCTTGTTTAGCGGTCAGGGTCTCCCTAAGAGGAATGACCTTGCGGATTTGGCAGCATTGGTTCGGATCCCGTTTCCATAATGCCGATCCGTGTTGTGCCGCTTGTTCATCCAGACTAAGTTTTGGCTGTTTGCGTTCAATCCGCAGATTGGAAAAACGAGCTTCAATTTTGTCGATGACCTCATACGTCTCGGGAAAATGTAACCCTGTATCTAGAAATACGATATGGGCATCTGGCTTGATCTGCTGGATTAGATCAATTAATACAATCGCTTCAGCCCCGAAACTTGATGCGTAAACAATCTCTTCGTCGGTATATGAACCATAAGCCCATTCCAAAACGGACCTCGCACCTTTTGTTTCGTCCTCTACCAGGAATTCTTCTGATATCTGTTTCCAATTTTGGTACGTTATTGCAGTTGTCATCCCTAATGGCCTCCTCTTTTAATAAATATGAAAGTATGAATCTTCAACTTTGAGAATTGGCCAGCTCCAGCGCCCTAGCGGCTAGTGTCCTTCCACTTTTCTTTCAACAAAAAAAGGCAGTCTTCCACTTCGTAAAAAAGTGAAGACCGCCTCTAGTTTGTCTAGTCAGCGTTTTTTATTTGGTTGAAGACGAACCTTTTCATTTTTCTCCAGTTGCACTATCTTGCCATCCTGGACCACAAGCGTGATGGATCCAAATTTTAATGTCTCCAGCATTTTTTCTAGATGTGCAATGAGTTCTGCCTTTTCTTCAGTGTTCAGTTAGATTCGCCTCCTTTTAGAAATTTCTCTCCTATCGAGAAAGGCGTCATATCCTAAAACACCTTATCTCTCAAAATGAACGTCATTTTGCTGGAGTTAGCACCTTGCATTGCAGGTTGCCGGGCTTCATCGGACCAGTCCCTTAGCCACTCTTGATAAGAATTTAGTATTTGATGGAATTAATCCTACCATACCAATAGGTTTTGTGTAAATAATAAAATGCAAAATTTAAAAAATTAATATTTGCACCCATTAAAAGCGGGACTTTGTATGTCAAAATTACCTCCCTCCGCATATATTTCTAGGAAAAATAGCACAGAAAAAAAGCAGCCTAGTGACTGCTCTTCTCCTAACATCTTCAATTTTAAGTAATGATGGTTCCTTTAAGTATGTTTATTTAAGTATGTTTATTTTTTTGACTCAATTTATTTAGAAAGGAATCTTAATTGGGATCGGCAGTGACCAATTGTTTGTCAAGGTCCTTATACTCTTCTTCTAAATCGCTTAAAGTCCATTCATAAAGGTGCTTGTTATTGATTTTATAAATGCCTAATTTAATGAGTTCATCAATTAGAAGATGTCTTTTTAGCTGAACTTCATTCTGCGGTGATTGATTCATCATGATAACCCCTCCACTCTTTAGACTTAAAGGCATTATAAAACAGGGTATACCCTATTATTTGTCGAAATATCATTTAATTACATTTATTTAATGGAATTGTTATCATTTTTTAATGAACGTTAAACAGACATACCTTTTTTCCTGAAAAAATTTATAAAAACATGAAGCCAATTTTCCTTAGTTGCATTTACTGTAATGTGAAGGAGATGATGACGATGACAGAATTAAATTTTCATCAAATTGCCCATGAGTTGTTAAAGAAAGAGGTAGAAATTGTTACGCTCCAAGGTACATTTACCGGCAGGCTGCTTGAAGTTGGCAGAGATGTTCTGGTTTTGGAAAGCAGAGGCAGAATGCGCCAAAGGCTTTTGGCTGTAAGAATTGATGTGATTGTGGCGATTTTCCGCGTAGAACAGATGCCAAGGGGTCCATTTGGATTTACTCCTGAGGAATTTGACCAGGAACATGATCAGCATGAAAGCAGCGATCATTAAGCAGAAAATGCAATGAATATCCTATGAATTTGATCTTTCAATAAAGAGCAGTCATTTTCTTGGCTGCTCTTTTTGTGTTTAAATCCTTCTATTTATGCCTGTCCACATGGTAAAATAATGGAATGAAATCGCGTCACGCGTTTAAAAACTTTTATAGACAGAAGGGTTTTACTTGATAAATTTATCGATGAAACGTGACAGTAAAGGGCTTCGCTTTACCATAACGGCATTGACCGCCCTTATTGGCGGGCTTATATTCTCAGTACTTCATACACCGATACCATGGCTGCTCGGGCCGATGACAGCCGTGTTAATTGGAGCCAGATTTAGCAAAATTCAATATTATTGGCCAGTTTCCATCCGCGATACTGGATTAATCATTGTTGGCTATTCAATTGGTTTGTCCTTTACGAAAGAGGCGCTGCAGCAAATTATTGAGAAGCTGCCATCTATGCTAATCATGACAGTGTTACTCGTTTGTTTTTGTGCCGGCATTGCCTTTGTGGTTTCGAAACTTACTGGAGTGGATTATCCAACAGTGCTTACCGGCAGTATCCCCGGCGGGCTTTCGCAAATGATTATATTTGCAGAAGAAATGAAAGGAATCGACATTACCACAGTGACCTTTTTGCAAGTGGCCCGATTGATGATGATTATTTTCTTCGTTCCGTTTCTCGTTTTCGGACCGTTGTTTAACCATTCACCTATTCAAAATGCTTCAAATCTGGCTGACAAGGCGGCGCAATACTATGCTCCACTTTTTCCAAATATCCTATTGTTTGCATTCATTTGTGTATTTTGCGCATTTCTTGCCAAAAAATTAAGATTACCAACTCCGTTTATGTTAGGTCCAATCGCTGGAACGGCGATCGCTGTTATTTTCGGGCTTTATGGTCCGGCCCTATCACAGCCTATCTTAGACGTTTCTCAATTCATGATTGGCGGTTACATCGGGTTATTATTGAAGCCGGAAAAACTGGAAAACAAGGCCAAAATCATTTCCCTTGCGCTACTGAGCGGTTTGTTCATGATCGCAGGTTCTGTCGGTTTAGGATTGATGCTTGTTCGTTTTTATCCCATGACACCCTCCACTAGTTTATTAAGCCTGGCGCCTGGCGGAATGGATCAGATGGCGATCCTTGCCCACGAAGTCCACGCCGATTTATCGATGGTGACTGGGTTCCAAATATTCCGGCTCTTCTTTATCTATTTTGCCGTCCCTCCATTGCTGCGGTTGTTTTTTAAGATTGGCAAAAACAAAACGAGGAAGGCAGCTTGAGACTGCCTTCCTCGTTTTGTGATTTAGATTTTGGGATGAAGTATTTCATCGATGATTCCGTATGATTTTGCTTCCTCCGCACTCATAAAGAAGTCCCGCTCGGTATCATTTGCTACCTTTTCCACCGGCTGTCCGGTCCGTTCGGAAATGATTTGATTAATGTGTTCTTTTAACTTTAAAATCCGCCGTGCGGAAATTTCAATCTCCGTTGCCTGCCCTCTTGCACCGCCCAATGGCTGATGAATCATAATTTCGCTATTTGGCAGGGCATACCGTTTTCCCTTTGTCCCCGCAAGCAGTAACATCGCTCCGAAAGATGCCGCCATGCCAGTGCAGATCGTCCGGATATCGGGCTTAATGTATTGCATCGTATCGTAAATGGCGAAGCCCGCTGAAGTGGAGCCGCCGGGGCTATTTATATAGAGTGAGATTTCTTTATCCGGTGCATCTGCTGCTAAAAATAATAATTGAGCGACCACACTATTCGCCGTATGGTCATTTATTTCATCACCAATGATTATAATTCGGTCCTTTAGGAGCCGAGAGTAAATATCATAGGAACGTTCCCCGCGGTTAGATTGTTCAATCACATATGGAATGGTACTCATTTCATATCCTCCTTAAAGCCATTAATTGGCTATGCTGCCATACAGAGAGTGCTTGAAGGAGAAGTTGATTGAATTCGCTGTAATTTCCTTGAAAGCGACTTTGGAACGCCAACCATATTTGATATTGTTGGTATGGATTCAATCAGAACGGCTGGGTCTTGATTTTTCAACGATTCATAAAAAATATCCGCTAGCCGTTCTTTTTCTTTCCTCATCCCAAAATGATTCGACTGAATAGGTTTGATCCTCTTTATCCATGCGCTTTTTTACCCGGTGCAGACTGGCTTTTATCGCCGTTTCTGTCGTGTGTAACAAATCTGCTATTTCCTTTACTTGATACTGAAAGGCTTCTTTTAACATGAAAATCACGGCTTGTTTTGGGGTACATTCTTTCAGCAGCTGGTCAACGGCATGGGTCATATCATCAAGTTGATTGGTTACCTCATGAATGGGGTGCACAACATCCGATGCAATGGTCTCCTTTTTTCTTTTTCGCAAAAGATCAATCCATTGATGATACGCAATTTTATTTAACAACGCCATACTCATCTGCTGCTGATGATATTTTAAGGCTTTTAAAAAGGTATCCTGGGCGATATCGTCTCCATCCCAAGTGTTTTGCGTGAGAAAACGGCAATATCGTTGAAGTTTTGGATAAAATTCGAGCCAGAGCTGATCATCTTGTTGTAAACTTTTAGCGCTATCTGTGCTTAGCTTATGTGACACATGTTTTCACTCCTTTTGCACTCTCTAGCCTTTAAACGGTTCATGAGGGATAAAAAGATACGGGGTACAAAATTTTTTAAATAGTATATGTTTATTCACATAAAACGACGGATAGAAATTTGCTTATCTTTATTATTATCATAAAGCTTTTCAACCATTTCTTCCCTGTACAGCCTCCTCAAGGCTAATTTTCCTTTTTTTGATTGTGATGGTAAAGAATAAAATATTAATGGTCATTTTCTCCCCTCCTTTTTACTCGAACTAAATTTTATTTGATTCCTATCTTGTCTTTATTTAATTTCAAAATATAAAACGACTAGTCGGTTTATATTATTATATTTTTTCTATGTAAAAATTGTCAATTACTTTTGCCTATATTGGCAAAAAAAATAAAAAAAAGGCAAGCTGTTTGCCCGCCAATGTGCCTGCTATGCTTTTACTTTTTCCAAAAATAATTCCTTCATCTCCGTTAAAACTTCACGGTATGGGTAATCGTAATAGATCGTTTGGATTGTCA
Source organism: Neobacillus sp. 19 (assembly GCF_049463095.1). NCBI lineage: Bacteria > Bacillati > Bacillota > Bacilli > Caryophanales > Bacillaceae > Neobacillus > Neobacillus sp. 19. Next base: position 23,676 of record NZ_JBMPZU010000036.1, read on the forward strand.
CGCCATCAATCATCGACCAGAATAGATTGGCTGTCAGGTCAGGGTTTTCTTGGGGATTGAATTCCCCTGTTTTCTGGCCTTCTTTTATAATTTCGGCAAAGAGCTGGACAAAATATTGATGTCTCCTGGCCGTTAATTTTTCCATTAGCTCCGTATCTCGCGCTGCATAGAATTTAAATTCATTATGAACAATGATTTTATTTCTGTGTTCAATATTGGAAACATCTTGAGATAAGTAAACTTCAAATAAATAATTTATTTTATCACTTGCACTTTCGTATGTTGACAGATCTTTCGTTAGTAGTTCAAATGATTCCTGTGTATCAGAGGACATTAATTCTAAATATATGTCGTCTTTACTTTTAAAATAATTATAAATGGCTCCCTTACTGATCCTAGAATGCTCAACGATATCATCGATGGTCGCCGCTTGAAAACCTTTTTTAGCGAAACAAGCCAGGGCACTCGACAAGATTTCCTTCTTTTTCTTTTCTTTATATGAATCTGAAACGATTGGCGGCATAGTTAACCTCCGTTCATGAATAAAATTGCCTCAAATAAATTAAAACATATTTCAATCCTTTAAAACATAGAAAGAAATTAAAAATATTTTATGTTTACATAATATTATTATGATCATTTACGTGTTTAAAAGTTTGGAAGTGTTTTCATGAAAAAATGGAGAATTTTGTAGAAAAATAATGGTGGACTATTTCAAGAAGCCTGATATAATCTCATATAGAATACATTATTACTTAAAAGGTGGGCACTATGGGGAACACTTGCAGATATGTTGTCAACGCACTTGGAAAAGGTGGAGAAACATATTATACGCATTGTAAAGATAAACATGAATTACAAAAATGGATTCAAACCAATCGTGAAAAATTAATTATGGATGAATTAATGATCACAGATAAAAATCAAAGTTTATTTACCAAATTATTTGGCCTAAAAAAATTATTTTAACAATGAGACGCTATTCCTTTAGGAATAGCGTCATTATTTTGGTCATTTACTAGATTTAAAGAAAAAAATGTAATGGCAGTCCCGCGCCATTACATTTTTTTATTTTACTCTTCTAATTCTCTTAATTTCTTTCGTAATTCGATCATCACGGCTCTGGGGTTTTCTATTTCAAAAATGACATATTTGTATTTACCATAGCCCTCTAATTCCAAGTGGATTAAGGGAACCTGGTGTTCACTTGATAGAAAATACCATTCGTTTCCAAATTTAAAGCTTCCTTCATAAATATTAAGTGGGGCAATCGAAGTGCCAGGCATGCGAAGCATCCACATCGGCGGTTCAAATTCATCAATATACACCCTTTTTATTGCCTTGTATGGAATTTTCAATTGCCACTTAAGGGCAAACACACTCAGTACTCCCGTTAATTTAAGGACAAACTCATCCTTGTTAAAGTGCACTTTCCTTCCCATAAAGGTCACCTCAATCGGATTTCAACCCTACTATTATCCTATATTTTAACACCGAAAAAGAAACCCGCCATCCACCAATTGTTAAAATTTTGTAACAACTTTTATCTTGGTGCCTGACACCCTTCCTACCCTATACAACTTCTTTAACTTGGATTTGGATGAATTTTCGTTTTTGGATGTAGACGAGTCTGAGTGATAGTGCGATTCCGGCGGCAAGTAATCCGATTGTTAGTCCGATCCAATAGCCTCTTGCTCCCAGCCCGGTAAAATGAGCGAGCAGGTAACCCGCAGGCAGGCAGATGAGCCAATAGGCGATGAGTGTCATGATAAAGGCAAGATTGACGTCTTTATAGCCTCTTAATGCCGCCTGCGCCGTTGCCTGAATGGCATCCGCTATCTGAAAAAACAAGGCGAATATTAAAAAGTTTGCGGTTAAGTTGATCACCGCTATTTCATTCGAGTATAAACCTGCCACTTCATACCTGAAGGCAACGACCAGCATTCCCGTGCCCGCAGCAATCAAAATAGCAAGGAGGACTCCCAGCCAGCTGTATTGCTTCGCATCTATATAACGCTTTGCCCCGACTTCAAAACCGACAAGAACGGTCAAGGCTGTAGAAATACTAATTGGGATCATGTATAAAAATGAAACGATATTTAACGCGGATTGATAGGCAGCAATCGTAGTGACATTAAACTTACTCAACAGAATCGTCACCACTGCAAACATGCTTGTTTCGAAGAACGTTGACAGGCCCATCGGAACGCCGATCTTTAATATTTCCTTACACGTATCCCAAGAAAATTCCTTTATATCTGAAAAAATCGGGAACGAAGAAAATGGATCCTGTGTTTTTACGATAAACACCGTCATCGCCAAAATGACCCAATACGTAATCGACGTTGCATACCCGGCTCCCGCACCGCCTAGTTCCGGGAAGCCAAAACGGCCAAAAATGAAGGCATAATTCAAGAAGAAATTGATTGGTAACGACATTAGCATGATGATCATGATCACGCGTGTTTTTCCTAATGCATAAATAAAAGATCTCAACACGTTAAAAATAAATAATGGTAAGAGTCCATAACTAAGACCTGCCAAATAGTTAAAGGCGGTACGCTGAACATCTGGAGGCAGTTTCATTTTATCTAATACAGGGTCGAGAAAAAAGTATCCAAGTATGATCACAGCAAACGCAATCATCACAGAAAGATACATTCCATGCTTGACAACCGATGACACTTCATCGCTCTTTTTTTCGCCAAATCGTTGTGCGGCAATCGGTGAGATGGCAAGCAGAATACCGCTAATTCCAGTAAAAATGGGGCTCCAAATCGATGAACCGATTGCCACTCCAGCTAAATCGGAGGAATTATATTTTCCAGACATAATCGTATTGAAAAATACCATCGAAAACATGCCAAGCTGTGTGATTAAAATAGGGATTAACAAGACGAAAATTTGCTTCGTCTTTTCCTTGACAGTAAAGGTTTGATTCATAAAAGTGTACTCCTTGAAAAATAAAAGTCCGAACCCTCATTATACTTCATATTTAAATAATATTCCTTAAATAAAATGAACATTCTACCAGATATTCATTCGGTCGACATTTCATACCATTCACAAAAAAGATTCCTAAAAACGTGATTCCAATCACCCCTTTCGTCCGCCTCTTTTTTTAAAATAATTTATAGAGGAAGGGGTTAATTAAATGGAAAAACAACTAGATGATTTATCTATTTTCGAAGAGTATCGTGACCGTCAAGTGATCATAAACTACTATCAAGAAGATGATTTTTTATCGAAACGGGACGGATTTCATTTCGTTTCAATCCAATTTGCTTATGGGCAGCTTTTATTTTTAAAAAGGATGGAAATTCTACTGCGATTTCCTTACAGGAATTTCAGACAACGGTCATTAACAGTGATTTTCAAAATTATTATGTTTGTCGGAATGGCCATGTTCGCTTAGAAATTTATTTCCCTTAAAAGGAAATAGGACCTCCCGATGGAAGTCCTATTTCTTTACGATTTTAGATGGATTATTCACCTTATATAGTACGGGTGTATCGATCAGGAATTCTGGAGGCACGTCTTTTCCCTTCGCCATTTTCTTGGCAGCTGCCTTTCCGTCAAATTCCAGCAAGTCTCCCTCGGCCAGTTCGAATTTTTTTAGCGTTTTACTGTGGCTGCACCAGGCAAGCCCGAGGTCAAGTGGATTGTCTTGGACAATCTGGACATTCTCTAAGACGACAACTTCATCATTTTCTTCATTAAATGGATTGTAGACAAGGGCAAATTGCTTCACCTTAGCTGTAAAATGTACTTTCTCCGCCGGGAGTTCGAGTTTCGGTGCCTTTTGTTTCTTTGCCTTTGGCTCCTTAGCAGGGGCAGCCTTATCCGCTTTATTGGCAGGCTTTGCCGTTATATCAGGTTCCAATTCTTTTGCCGCAGCTTGCTTTTCATTTACAGGCTTTGTTTCAGTTGTACTTTCTTTGTCATTAAGTGTCAACAGGCTTTCTTTTCCAAAGCTTGACGACTGCATTTCTTTTAAATAGGCGGGATGAATGCAGCTAAGGCTGCCATCATGGAATTCGATCACAAGCGTGTTAAATTCTCCACTTGTTCCGTACGATTCAAATCCCTTAATGGACACTAAACGCTGAAAGCTACGATTCTTGTACCAAAATTCCCGTTTTGCTTCCTTTGCAGATGATAGCCCCCATTCTTTGAGCTTCTCTTTGTAATGGTCGTCATCCCGAAAGGCTTCAAAGTTCCCTTTCGGCGCAATAAGTTGAGTCGACTCAGTTTGTTCCATTTGAGGCCGTAGAACCACTAATACAACACTTCCTTCCAATATGTATGATGAATTCATTATATCATTACTAGCTTAAATTGATAATTTTATCAAATCAATCCTTTAATAATAGAAGAGAAGCCGTCCTTTTCGACTTTTAAAAGCAAAAAAAAAAGACTCTGCAAGAGAGTCTTTTTCAATAATCGAAGTTTAAATTATGCTTTACGAACGTTAGAAGCTTGTGGTCCGCGTTGACCTTGTTCAACGTCAAATGTAACTGCTTGACCTTCGTCTAAAGTTTTGAAGCCTTCGCCTTGGATTGCTGAGAAATGTACGAATACATCGTCTCCTGCTTCGCGCTCGATGAATCCAAATCCTTTTTCTGCGTTAAACCATTTTACTTTACCTTGTTCCATGTGTGTTTCCTCCTGCTGTGTGCACCCGCACACAATGTGTTACTATCCTTGCTCAGATCTTCAAGACAGAAAGCATTACACTTTAACGTTCTTGCCGACTCACAAAAATAATTCTCTTTAACTATAACAGAAATCAGTCCATAAGGCAAATCCCATAAGAAGAAAGTTCGCTATTTGCTGACCTTTTGTCCATTATTTCGCGATGAAATATATAGCATCTGCTGGAACAAACCGCAAATGTAACCGTTATAGCTTTTCTGAATATTCCAAAGTAAATAATTGAAAAAATTATTCTGTAGATTCCTGATTTTTGATTGTATAATATCTAAGGAATTTATTAATGAAATGGTGATAACAAGTGCGTACATATAATGAAAAAGTAAGTATCTATCATGGAATGGTGTCTACCATCGCTTTGAATCTTGCCAGTAACTTCTTCCCAATTTTCGCAATATCAATACTTGGAGCAACCAATTATCAAGTGGGCTTAATCAGTTCACTTCCGCCACTGATTGCATTGGTCACGACGATTCCGGCGGCCATTCTGTTAAATCGGCTTGAACAGCAGCGGAAAACGGTAGCAATGTCGGTTTTTTGGGCAAGAATCATGTTCTTGCTGTTAGCAGGTGTGGTTTTTATCCAAACTACCTACCAGGCATGGGCTTTTTTAATCATTGTTGCCTTAATGAATATTCCGGGAACCATTTCAACGATTGGCTGGCAAACGTTCATTAGCGGGATGATCAATGAGGAACGCAGAGGGGCTTTTTTCAGTGACCGAAATCGCCTTTTAACTATCGTCGGTATGATCACGACCTTAATTATCGGGATTTTGATGAAAAAGCAGACTGAACATGCTGCTGCCTATCAATTATTATTTATAATTGCCTTTCTTTTTGGCTTATTAGAAGTTTATTTTTTACTGAAGCATAAAGAAGAACCCAAACCAAAGTCGAGCAAGGCGGAAAAGAACTCGTCAATGGATTGGTCTATTTTCCGGGATCAGGGATACAAATGGTTTCTTATTACCGCCCTTTGCTTCAATTTCTCCTGGCAAATGGCTTGGGGAATTTTCAATATTTATAATGTGAAATATGCCCACGCGACTATTTTGTGGATAAGTATTTTTTCCGTTGGTAGTCAATTGGTGCAAATTTTCTCGTTTCCATTATGGAGAAAATGGGCGGAGGACAAGTCAAATACCCTGATGCTCGTATGGGTAGCAACTGGAATGGCTACTGCTCCATTTCTAACCGTTTTGTCTACCAATCTCGTTTATCTCACTTTTGTGCAGATGACATCCGGCTTTTTTGTTTCGGGCACTACGCTTCTATTGTTCAACCTTTTGTTGGAGAAATCGCCAAAGGAAAAAAGGACCTATTGCATTACCACGTATAATGTCCTTTTATCCTTTGTGGCCTTTATCGCACCGCAAATCGGTATTTGGCTCCTAGAGGTAACCGGTATTCAAAAATCTATGGGAATCAGCTCAATTCTGAGATTCATGAGCGCCCTCGTATTCTTGCTCATGTACATCAAATTTAACAACAAGAAGAATCAAGGAATATGGGAAAATTCTTTTGAGAAATGATAAATATAAAGGAAAAAGTTTCATATTTTTATAGAAGGAGTTGATTTTTTCGAAACTGGGAGGCAGAGATGATCAGAATAAATCATCAGGTGGCAGAACCAAAGGAACTGTTTCATGAGATAACGAATAAAGAAGCTCATCCGATTATCAATCAAATGGCCGCAAATAAAAAAACGTATGAATATCAGGCGATAAGTCAATTAAAATTTGAGCTTCTATTTCGCACGAATACAATGAAAGCGGCACAAGAACTGAATAGCAGCGGCGTAAAGTTCACGACATTTCGCTATGCCTTTTGCAATAAAAAATATTGGAATCGATTAGGGAATGGCGGCTTTCTCATTAAACCAGGTGTTCAACCTTCGATTGCCATACTGGACATTATTAAAAATGGCAAGCTTTACGCCTTTGAATGCTCCACCGCCATTGCCATTGTTTTATATATTGCAGCACTTTATTCAATTGGCAGCGAGAGGTTTGATATTCTGTTTGCACGGCTTTACCTGATGGATTGGCAATTTGATGACGATCTGCCGATTCACCAAATATATGGGGATGATTTCTTACCTGGTGATGTCCTCCACTTCAATAATCCGGATTTTGACCCGAAACAGCCGTGGTGGCGGGCTGAAAATGTCATTTATTTCGGCAATGATAAATACTATGGACATGGAATTGGAATCAGAAACGCCAGCGCCATTATCGGATTCTTAAACGGGAAAAGAAAACCAAACCCCGAAAACTCAGCCTACCTCATGCAAATGATAACCCGACCATATTATCCATCATTACAATATAGTCAATATTAAAATTGGTGTCAGGCACCCTCCGTGGACAGTGTCCACAGAGGGTGCCTGACACCATTTCTCTTCTTTTCACCGTACTAATATTAAACTACAAAAACAATAAAAAACATCTACACCTTTAAACCAAAAACGATTTAAGCTGCTTCAGCTTAGAAATTGATAAAGGCGTCGGCTGGTTTTACTTTTTCATTTATCATTTTGGTGGTTCTTAACCATTGGGCGACTTTTTCCCATGTACCTGGATCTTGATAGCCGAAGGGTTTGTCGTTTGCATCCATCAACGGAAGGAGAATCTCTAAGCTTTTTGTTTCGGTATCCTTTTCAAGCGGTGATGTCTGGTCCTCATGCTCCATCAATATCGCCAAGCCTTCCTCAGGATGCTCGGAGACAAATTGTTGTCCCTTTGTCACAGCAGTGAGAAACTTTTGATACACATCCTTGTTTGCTTTTAAACTCTTTTCGCTCGCTACTAACACTAATTCATAATAATCGGGAACGCCGTAATCCGCGGGGTTCAAGGTGCGGATCGGATGTCCCTCCTTTTCAAGCAATAATTTTTCATGATTGATAAAACCGCCCATTATGGCATCGGTTTTCTTGGTTGCCATAGCGGGTATTAAATCCCAGCCAACATCAACCATCTTTACCTTCTCCGCATCCCCGCCGTCAGTTTTCACCATCGTGTGAATAATCGCTTCATCTAGTGGAATGGTTGGGTACCCCACCGTCTTTCCGGCTAAGTCCTTAGGAGATTGAATTGGACTATCCTTGGCAATCATTAATTGATTCAGCGGATGGCGTACAAGCGCGGCAATCGACTGAACCGGAATATCTTCTCCTCGTGCCACAAGGACTTCCGGCTGATAACTGATGGCCATATCGACCTTATCAGCCGCAACCAGTCTTAATGGATCATTTGTATCCGCTGGCATTTGAATATCAACATCCAGCCCTTGTTCTTTGAAAAAGCCCTTTTCTTTCGCGGCAAATAAAAAGGAGTGTACCGCATTTGGATACCAATCGAGCATTAAACTCACCTTCTGCAAATCATCCGCGTCCGCACCGGCCGCCGTTTGGTCGGCCTCCCCTTTTCCACAAGCGCTTAAAATAAGTAACAAAAGACTGATGACAATGTAAAAACGTTTCCTCATTGATTTTTCATATCCTCTCTAGTAGCGCACTTTATTTTTCAATAGCTGTTTTTCTAATAAACGAATCAATAAAAACAGGACAATGCCCAGTAACGAAAGCAGGAAAATGGCGGCAAAAACGGCGTCTGCCTGCAAGTTCCCTGACATTCGCCTGCTGAAATAGCCTAAACCCTCACTCGCGCCCAGCCATTCTCCGATGGTTGCCCCTACAACACAATACACCACTGACATTTTTAACCCGGACAAAATCGACGGCAAAGCCATTGGCAGCTGAATTTTTTTAAAAATAACCCAGCGATTTGCCCCCATTGTCAGCAGTAATTCCCGGTATTCCCTTCCCCCCGCCTTCAGCCCATCATATGTACTAACGACGATTGGAAAAATAGCGATTAAAATGGTTACGGCGATTTTACTCCAAATCGAATAACCGAACCACATGATGAAAATCGGTGAAATCGCAATCAGCGGAATGGTCTGGGAAATGACGAGGAACGGATACAGCACTTTTTCTAATGCCCGCGAAAAGTGCATCCCGACGCCAAGCAGGAGGCCACCCGTTAATGAAATTCCAAATCCAATGACAACCTCTTTAAGAGTGGCCGGTAAATGCTCCTCCAATAAGAGCTGACGGTTTTCTACAAGAGCCGCCCCAATTGCCAGGGAGCAGGCAAGATAAAGGATGGAACCATACCTTTCCTTACCGCTAACTCCCAGGCGCTCAATATCAAGATGGATACAAGCAGAAATAGTCCATAATCCCCTACCCACTTTTTCCAATTACTTTTCATTTTGAATTAGCCGCTCCAGTTCTTTTCTCAATATGATCAACTCAGATTGATAAATTATTTCCGCATTTCTTGGCCGCGGCAGGCTAACTTTAAATTCATGTAACGTTTCTTGCCCCAGCAAATAAATACGGTCACTAAGCAGAATCGCCTCCTCTAGGTCATGGGTAATAAACAGTACCGTTTTTTGTAATTCCCCCCACAGTCCTAGCAGCCAGCTGTGCATCGTTCGTTTCGTCAACGAATCGAGTGCCCCGAACGGTTCATCTAACAATAAGAGATCTTTGCCTGTCATGAGGGTCCTCAAAAAGCAGCCCGCTGCCTCATCCCGCCGGAAAGCTCATCCGGATAGGCCTGCTCCACCGCCGCCAAGCCAAAGCGTTCCAGCCATTCGCGAATCTCAGGAATTCTTTGCTGCTTATTTTCCTTCGCTATTTCTAGCGGCAGGAAACAATTGTCTAACACCGATCTCCACGGTATAAGCAAATCCTTTTGCGGCATATATCCCACCTTGCCTAATCTGTTTCCGGGATTTTCACCATGAATCCTGATTTCCCCCGCACCAGGCTCTATCAATCCGGCAATTAATTTAAACAACGTGCTTTTTCCTGATCCACTTGCGCCTATAACCGAAACAAATTCGCCCGCTTTCACTTCCAATGATATTTTTTGAAAAATCGGCCTCGCGGTATCGAATGAATATGTAAGTTCGTCGATGGCTAACATAGTTGCGTCAGACAGGCCAATCCTCTCCTTCGTAAACCATATTCCAGAACATGTATTCAAAGCGGGAGGTCGTAAGGAAATGTTCTTCCAAGAGAACTAATTCGCGGGCTGACTTGCCTTCTGTCAACTGATCTAATAACTCTATCAGCCAGACGGCCAACGAACCAAATTCATCTGACGTATACATTTTTATCCAATCACCATACAAAGGATGCGCGCTAGCTTGGGGGTATTTATCTGCTAGCATTTTGCTAATCTCCCAATAGCTCCACATACACGGCAGAAGTGCTGAGATTAATTCCTCAAGCGATCCGTTCTGCGCGACATTTAGCATATACCGTGTATAGGCTAAGTTGGTGGGTGTTGGTTTTGTTTCTTCCAGCCCATTACGAGTAATTCCGAATCTTGCCGCATACCCACGGTGCAATTCCATTTCTCCATGCAGTGTTTCATGAAGCAGTTTTGCGAAAATAGCCATCGTGTCGAGGTCCCTCGCCTTGACTGCCCCTAAAGCAAAAAGCTTGGAATAATCGATTAAAAACACATAATCCTGTTTCATATAACGGATGAATGATTCCACAGGCAGGTCGCCAGTGCCGATTCCGTCCACAAAAGGATGGAGATGGGTCTGTTCCCATATTTCTTTTACGCTTTCATAAAGTTGCTGTGAAAATTTCATTTTAATCCCCCATTTCATGCTTTAGTTTTTAAAAGACTGTCCCGCTAAGGTCAAGACTTTCTTTCTTAAGAAAACAGTTAATATCACAAATCCGAGCAGTGCCCCGGCAAATGAGCTAAAAATAAATAATGGAATAAATCCAAATAAGGTTGCTTCTTTACCGAGCAACAGGGTTGCCAGTGGATAACAAAGAATCGCACCAATAATCCCCGTTCCAATTACTTCCCCAATAAAGGCTAAATAGATTTTTCTAGTTTTGTAAAATAACAGGGATGCGAGCAAAGCACCTGCCATACTCCCAGGAAAGGCAAAAACGGAACCCGTTCCCATGAGATTTCTTAACAAGGAGATACAAAAGGCCTGCGCTACGGCATAATAGGGGCCTAAAAGCACCGCTGATAAAACGTTCAAAAAATGCTGCATCGGAAAAACCTTGGTAAATCCAATCGGAATCGCTACTAGGTTACTAGATAGGGTGCCGATCGCAATCATCATCGCTGTCAGTGTCAATTTATACGTTTTGTTCATTTCTTTTTGCCTCCTCGATTGCTTTTTTTAATGCCTTAGCTGCCGTCCTAGGTGAATCTGCCTGACTGATGGCGGTAATTACCGAGACCCCATTAGCCCCTGCCTCAATAACAGGACTGGCATTTTCAGCGATGATGCCGCCGATTCCAACGATCGGTACGGTGATTCCATTTTTTCTCAGAGTTTCTATCAGGCTGGTTCCTTTCGATGGCTTTGCATCTTCCTTAGTTCTCGTTGGATAAATTGGTCCGATTCCAAAATAATCTGCCCCATCCCTAAGTGCCGTCATCGCTTCTTCTGTCGTATGGACGGATACCCCGAGGATTTTGCCGCCAATCTTTTCCCTCACTGCTTTCACCGGCTCATCCTCCTGCCCAATATGAACACCGTCTGCCCCAATCTCGAGTGCGAGCTCGATATCATCATTGACAATGAAGGGAATCTGGTTCTCCTGACAAATCGCTTGAAGTTCTTTTGCCAGGGTATATTTTGCGGAATCTGTTAAGGCTCCTTTTCCCTTTTCACGGAATTGAAATAGGGTGATCCCGCCTGCAATGGCTTCTTCTAAGACCTCCTTTGGGTCCTTCAAACAATTCGGACTGCCCATAATAAAATAAACGCTTAATTCGTCTTTTAAATGAATCATAGCCTAGCCATCTCCTTTCCCCTCTTTTGAAAGGCCCAGTGGTTCGTCGGACCATGACCGCGGCCGATGGCAAACCCGTCTTCAATCGCCGCTTGAATGAAATCCTTCCCCGTTGAAACAGCATCATAGATGGTAGAGCCCTTCGCTAATTCAGCCGTTATAACCGCCGAGAAGGTACATCCTGTTCCATGTGTATTTTTTGTCTGAATTCGCCGGCTGGTAAAGAAGTGGAATTCTTTCCCGTCAAATAATAAATCAGTAGATTCAGACAGATTTTCATCATGACCGCCTTTGATCACGACATTTTTAACCCCTAACGCGCAAAGTTTTACAGCAGCTTCCCGTTTATCCTCCACCGATCGAATGGTCATTCCTGTCAGGACCTCTGCTTCCGGAATATTTGGGGTAATGACTGTCGCAAGCGGCAACAAATGGGTTTTCAAAGCCGAAACCGCCTCTTGCTGCAGTAGAGAGGCCCCGCCTTTCGCAATCATCACGGGGTCGACCACCACGTTGTTCCAATGATAGTTTTTGAGTTTCATCGAAACGGCTTCAATGATTTCTGCACTAAAAAGCATGCCCGTTTTTACTGCATCCGTTCCGATATCGTCTCCAATTGCTTGAATTTGTTCGACAACTGCTTTTGCCGTCATCGGATAGACTGCGTGAACCCCTAATGTATTTTGCGCCGTAACAGCCGTTAATGCAGACATACCGAAAACCTCTAATTCCTGAAACGTTTTCAAATCAGCCTGAATTCCTGCACCGCCGCCACTATCTGAACCCGCAATGGTTAATGCCCTTTTCATCCTACAATCCTCCGTTCCATTTTTTAAAAGAAGCATGTACATCCAATTCCTCAGGGGAAACCAACGATAATTGATTTAAAAATTCTATTTGAAAGCTGCCCGGCCCGAGCTCGGCTGTTTGATTCGCAGCCTTTTCTGCTGCAACACCATAACAGGTTAATGCAGCGACCGAAGCTTGGATGAGATCCTTTTCCACTCCGGCAAATGCACCAATCACCGAAGTTAACAGGCAGCCTGTACCGGTTACTTTTGTCAAAATCGGATGTCCATTTGAGATGATATACGTTGTTGTTCCGTCAGTAACGACATCCTCCTTTCCAGTTATGACAACCACACACTGTAAAATTTCAGCAGCTTGGATGGCAAGCTCTGTAATATTCCCTTTAGCCATTCCTCCATCAACGCCCTTTATCTCCCACTTTTCACCTACGACATTGGCGATTTCGGCTGCATTTCCTCTAATTACGGCGACCTTGACTTCCTTCATCACACGGTGCGCCGTTTCCGTTCGGTACGGAGTTGCACCAGCTCCAACTGGGTCAAAAATTACTGGAACCCCATGCTCATTGGCTGCTTTACCGGCTGCGATCATCGCCTCGACCGTTTGCACGTTTAATGTGCCAATATTCAGAACTAGTGAACTCGCAATCTTCGCCATATCAGCTGCCTCTTCGATTGCATTCGCCATGACCGGTGAAGCGCCAAGGGCAAGCAATCCATTGGCTGTGAAATTCGTTACCACGACATTCGTGATATTATGGACAAGCGGGTTCACTTCTCTAACTTTTTCTAATATTTGACCAAGTCTGTTGTTCTCCAAATCCCATCGCCCCTATTCTTTTTAAACATAAAAAAACCAGATCCATAATAGGACCTGGTTAGTTAGAAAGAGATAAAATATAGATTTCACTCGACTACTTTCCTACGCTGGTATTACCCAGATCAGGTCCGAAGGGTTAAAAACGTTATCGTTTTCTCTCAGCCTGATTAACAGGGCACCCCTAGTAGATAAATCGTTATTAAATTATGTTCATAGTAACTCTAATTACCATCGAAGTAAAGAAAATTGTTCCAGTTCATTTAACTTTCTACTCTTTACCGCCTTTTGCCAATTCCATCAGTTCTTTAAGCTCATTGGTAAAACCCTTTACGGCCCGGTCGCCAAGGACCGTTACGGGAACTCCGAGGAAGCCGTATTTCTCTACTTCCTTTTGATAAGCTGGGCTGGCAGCAACATTCCTTACTTCAAAAGCAATTCCTTCGTTGGTAAGTACCTGTTTAACCATCATACATTCAATACAATCATTCGTGGTATAGACGATAATCTGCTCGTTCTTCATATGTAGTTCCTCCTTTGTTCTGTTTTTACAAAAACTCCGTTTATTCTTGATTTCCCGTCAAAAAACCTCGAGAAATGTCTGTTCATGCGCTTTCCCAAGGAATATTTCCTAACATTAAACACCAAATTCACTAATTGGTAAACCTCGATTATAAAATGGACAGCCCATTTCTACCATTATCGTTATATTCGTTTATGCTTGTCCATTATTTTAGCATAATATATTTCTTGTTATAAACCTAAGGAAAAAAATAACCAATTAAAATACATGACTCTTTTATAGAAAAGCCAAGGCTTCCAACAGCCTCGGCTTAAAGTTTTTGCTTATCAACTTAAAGTGCATCAATAGATTAGTTATGGTGCCTGACACCGTTTTACTATTTTTTCCATATAAGTCAGGATTTCTTTTTGGGTGTCGGGGCGGCTGATGGCGAGGTCGAGGGTTGCTTTGATGTAGCCGATTTTGTCTCCGATGTCGTAGCGGGTTCCGTTGAAGGTGCAGGCAAGGACGGCCTGTATTTTATTTAGCTCGTTTATGGCGTCAGTTAGTTGTAATTCGTTTCCTTGTCCAAATGGAAGCTGCTCCAAAATTGTAAAAATCTCCGGCTTTAAAATATAGCGTCCCATGACGGCTAATGTTGACGGGGCTTCTTCCGGCTTTGGTTTTTCTATTAATGATTCAATTGAATAGATATTCGGCTCCCTCATCGCACTCTTTGGCTTAATGATGCCATATTTATTCACATCCAATTTCGGAACGTTCTGAATGGCGACGATCGAATTATTATAATACTCAAATACATCCATCAGCTGCTTCAAGCATGGAACGTCCGATATCACCATATCATCGCCAAGCATAACCGCAAATGGTTCATTGCCAACAATATTTTTAGCACAAAGAATGGCATCGCCAAGTCCATTAGGCTCCTTTTGGCGGACATAATATATTTTCGCTAAACTGGATATCTGTTGAATTTTCTCTAAATCTACTAATTTATTTTTTCTATATAGAGTATCCTCGAGCTCATAGGATTTATCAAAGTGATCCTCGATTGACCGCTTTCCCCTGCCGGTTATGATAATGATTTCCTCAATCCCCGACGCTACAGCCTCTTCGACAATATATTGAATGGTTGGTTTATCAACAATTGGAATCATTTCCTTTGGCACTGCTTTCGTTGCAGGTAAAAAACGAGTCCCGAGGCCTGCAGCTGGAATAATAGCCTTTCGGATTTTCATAAAATACCTCCCTTCAAGTTAATTTTCATTAGCATGGAATGGCTGGTATACCTTTTTTAAAAATCTCTCCATCAATTTCGGCAGAATCGTTTTGCGTCTCGTTACCAACGTAGTAACAATTGCCTTTTTCTCCTCACGCGAAACCATCCAGTCATCAGGGATGAGCGAGACAATTTCCTCCATTAAAAGAATCGGCATCGTTTGAATCAACTCAAGGTGGTCAGTAAATCTTTGCTCATTATCAATAAACCCCGCCATTAATTGGTGTGTCGCGCTTTTCAACACTTCCACCGGCAAATTTTCTAAATCAGCATGCAGCCAATTATAGGTTCCGAAAATCTCGGCTTGATCAATCATCCATAACTGATACTCACCGCTCTCTCCTTCTCGCAACAGAATATTTTTGCGGGTACGGTCCCGATTACACAACCAATAATCCAACATAACGATTCCTGCTAGGGTTTGATGGTTAACAATATTGGATACTTCGGAAACTTGATGACCGTTAAGGCAATCAGGAATGTACAATGAGGCGAATTGATACCGGGTTAATTGTACATTGGCAAGCTCAGGAACTAGCGAAGTAAATTCCTCGGAGATATCCACTATCCTGGCAAATGGTACTGGCAGTCCCAAGTATCGTGCCAAGCAATAGCCCACCCATTCATTGGGCAATGTTTTTTCAAAGCCAGGCTGAAAAAATTTAACCACATAGTCCTTGCCATCATTAAAAGTGATTAAATGAGCATTAGATTTGCCTTCCAGCTTTTTTTGATAGGCAACGGGTGTCATCATGTTGCATCCACCTCGCCAGCCGCATCATTATACAGGTGGATGATATTTTTTAACAAATCAATATAATCATCCGCCACAGTTTGAATGGAAAAATATTGCTGCACACGGTCGATGGCTGCCTGTGACATTTGTTGATGTTTGACGGAATCATCGAGGATTTCATATAACTGCTTGACCGCATCTTCCACATTTTGTCCCCGGTAAAGCAGCCCCGTCTCACCCTCTTCAACCAATTCAGTTACTGGCATCATTCTAGAAGCCACAACGGGCACACCGCAGATCATCGATTCAATAAAGGTATTTCCAAATGATTCAGATTTGGTTGTCGCAAGTGTGCAGCCTCCGGATTGGCGGATTTTCGCATATACATGCGGCATTTGCTGGTAGGGGATAACCGGAAACCATTTGATGATGTCAGTGAGTCCTTCCTCTTGCCAGGCGGCTTTAAATTCTTCACGCTGGACACATTTTGGGCTCCCCCAATAATCCATATTTCAATATCGCTGCGTTCACTTTTCATCACTTTTGCCACTTCAAGCAGCATCGGCCAGTTTTTACGTTTGTCCAATCTACCAATCCAGCCAATTATTTTTTTACCTTTCGGCAGCGTTGGAGCACTGTCGAAATCGATTTCCTCGGTGGATAACGCACGGAAAAAAGTGGTATCCACCCCATTGTATATGACATGGATGGGAATATCATTTGTCAAAATAGACACCAATCGTTTTTGATACTGTGAAGGAACAACGATTAATTCTGGCCGTATTCCTTTAAATGACTTAAGGTGGGGCATGAGCTTAATCAGCTCTGGGGTCCTTGCTTCGACAATAACCGGACCCTGATACTTAGCTTTTCGGATCCATTTATAGGCTGCACCTGTGTCGACCACAATGATGGCGTCATAGGCGTTTTTTTTGATAATGGTAATAATCTCTTGCTCATCCTTTGTTAAATATACTTGTGCGACATCCTGCATAATATGAAGTCCGCCGTGATCTGTCGTATATAAAAATTCAGTTTCGATCCCGTGCTGTTTAAAATAAATCGAGCGGTTTCTCCATCCGGCATTTACCCCGCCAACAGTGAGGAGCCGCCAGATTACTAATACCTTCATTTAGCTTTCTCCTTAATTTTTTTGGGGCCTCCTCTTTTTTTATTAGCCATGCATAGTGTTCTGCTATTTCAATTAACTATGACGATGCTTCCTGTTCTTATGACCGCCTTTATCAGCATGGCCGCGGTATTTTTCTCCTTCAAATCGTTTTCTGTCATGGTGTTTATCATGCTCGCGGCGGCTTTCTCCAGAGAAACGCTTTCCTTCCTTACGATATTTATCCCAATCCTTGTCATTCTTTTGATATTTATCCCAATCCTTGTCACGTTTCCGATTCCATTCAGGGTTTATTGCTTGCTCGCGGGAATCCCAGTACTCATCAATTTTTTCCATGACAGCATCCGGATCTTTGCCACGTGCGAGCATAGTTTTTACCCATTTTAAATACCTTGTGGACTAAGCCCTGAAGCTGAAGCACATATTTTTCTTCATCTTCTGTTGTTAACAATTGTTGACTCAAATTCTTTAATGCTTTTTTGTCAGTTTTTTCTGTTAGTAATAGATGGGTGATTTGCTGTGAAATCTCTTCCATTCGGATATAGTGAAGCCATTCCGCATAAACTTCGGGTGCCATTTCTTGAACGTATGATAAAAAGATTGCTTTATTTTCTTCTCCTAATGAAGTTAATAATTTACGCGGATACGGATAAACGCGGTCACGCCAAACGGTTCTCGCTACATCAATTACCTTCAGGCTGCCATCTGGCTGCAGGTAAATTTGCCGTTTGTGATGGTCAATCCGCTCATAACCAATCTTTTTAAATGTAATTAGCATCTCGAGTAATTTGGCAGAGAGTGCTTCCGTAAGTGGCTGCGATTGTAAGTATTCGCGAATATCCACACCTCTAATAATATCCATCGCGATATAAAGCGGACCTTTTGCATGTATTTTAGGAAATAAATTGGTTTCCTGACCAAGGGATAGGGCATAGTGTTCGCGTTCGCAATCCTCTTCATTGCCGAATACTTTCACACAAACATCCTCAGAAACCTGGAAGACCGCCCCTTGCCGTCCCTTCCCTAGCATGACTAATGGTGAATTGTTTACCACTTCTACATCCGCATTCACTACATTTTGAACTTTAATATCTTTTAACCAGTTATTTAATTGTTTACTATCCACATTTCTCCTCCTTGCATGGTTTAAAAATTTTAACGCAGTCGCTCTCAGATGATTGGCCAGTGGCGAACCTCCTTTTATCTTTTATTTCCTGCCTGCTTGATTTTGTGAAGCTTGTCTAACAAAATGGGTTGGGAAAACTGCATAATAAAAAGTCAAAGCTTTGTTGCCTAATATAGTTAATTCAAATAGGAGGGAAAACGTTAAGGCAAAAGTCTAAAAAAGCAAAAAATGGACAAAAGAAACAGCCAAAAAAACCCCCGCAAATCAGCGGAGGTTCAGACGGGTTAACATAATATAATTATATAATTTTGGTGCCTGACACTATCTCATCATTGCCCCTGTGAGAAAGGTTAAAAATACGTGGGTGCCGAGTTTTACGGTTGGCTGGACGGCGGTGTCATTTTGCGGGTCGAGGCAGACGATGTCCATTGCGCCCACTTTGGGGTGTTTGGCAGCTGTTAGTACTCCTTCCAGCAGTTCTGCTGTTGTCATGCCTCCCGGTGTTGATGCCGGTACCCCCGGTGCATAGGCAATATCGAGTACATCCATATCAACGGTTAAATAAATCGTATCCACCCTTGCCGACAATTCTTCTAAACTGCGGCGGACTGTTTCTTCTATGCCTGCCCGCCTTGCATTGCGAAGCGTAATATAGTTGACGCCTTTTTCATCAGCATACTGCTTTAAATCCTTCGTATTGAAAAACCCATGTAAACCAATGTTGTACATATCGGATCCTTTGACAACTCTGCTTTCAATTAGGTTCCGCATTGGTGTACCGTTAGATGGTCCATTATCCGTCAGATCCCGTAAATCAAAATGGGTATCAAACCGGATAATCCCAATTTTCTCGTCTGGTCGTGCCTGATGCATTCCTTTTATCATCATCGCCGTAATCGAGTGATCGCCGCCAATGGCACACACCTTTGACTCCGGGAAGTGGTCGTGCAGTGCCGCTGAAGCTTGAATGATATTGTCATGGCAGCGGCGGATATCCGTGACGTGCATCGGCACATCGCCTGCATCAATCGCTTTCCTTGACGATAAATCCACATCCTCATCTAAATTGTAGGTAGTAAACCCCTTCCAAGCGCGGCGGAAGGCGTCGGGAAATTCCGAAGCACCAGATGCACTAATAGAGGAACGGGAAAGCGGGACGCCGACCATGACAAAGTCGGCATCCTTGCTTTTTTCTGCATCAGATTCGGCAGAGAGCGGCTGAATCCATTCGTGGACCTTGGAAATTACCGCCCCGCCCTCAGGCCTTATCCATGTAAAACCTGGCGGAATCAATTTAGGATAGAGAAAGCTCTTCATTAACTAACTGACCCCCTCTAACAACCACCCGGCCATTTTTCACCACTGTATCGGTATGGTTCACCCCATAGGAGTATTGAAGCTTCATATAATTCTCGATGTTAAAAATCGTCACATCGCCTTTTTTTCCAACTTCTAAACTGCCAATTTCATGGCCGCGATTAATCGCATGGGCCGCATTGATTGTAGTGGCTGTAATCACTTCAGCCGTGAAGCGGCGCACGAAAAACGCGAAAGCGTTTCACGATAAATGCGAAAACGCCATCTAGGTCGTCGGGTTCTGGGTTAAACACCCGGTTCGGCAACTGAACCAGTAGGCTACACAACA
>NZ_JBMPZU010000037.1:0-8572 GCF_049463095.1 Neobacillus sp. 19
CGGTTAACCTGATTTGGGAGTATAATAGGATGGTCCATTTGCGCATTGTATAACGTAAATTCGGGGTTAATAAAAATAACGGAAGCTTCAACGTGGAAGTTAAGCTTGAGGTCCCGGAGCAGCTGGCGGAATTGTGATGTACATTTGTTTAATTGATCGATTGGATTTTTATATTCACGACCGGTTTTAACGGCGTAAAATCGATCATCTTCCAGGCAAAAGTCTCCTTCAAAATTTTTCACATCGAAGAGACGAATCACTTCCTGTGATATAAGCGTTGAATCAATTTGAAAATAGGAATGGTTTATTTTTAGCAGCAAGTCATTGATGAAATACCTTTCTTCTTGAAGACTTTCTGCTTTTCGGTCAAATTCCACCTCACCTTGATAACCTTTTTCCAGACTAAAATAATGAAACTTTTCTTCTTGTGATAAATTCATCCGCGTGTTTAATGATCGCATTTTCAACAATTCGTCTGATTCTGTTCTTCCTCTAAGTAGCATTATCCACTTCCTTTCAACATTCCTAAGTCTATTTTATAGAAAAATTGAACAGATAGGTGTGAATATTCCGTTAAATATTGACAGGTATTTTCAAATGAAATTTTAAATTACAACTAAAGATATTGCTTTATCCAACCCATTCAACTATTTCACCATTTTCAAATTAAGATGTAATTGTATTCTAAAATGGTATGATAATGTATACATGAGAAATCCAAACCAAATATTAAAGTAAAATAAGAAATTTTTAATAAAGGGGTATATATGAAGGGAATTTATACTCAAATAAATAAAAAAGTATATTATATAGCAATGTTAATTGTAATAGCCATTATGATAATGGGGTTATTTATTGGTAATCCACGTATGGATGAGCATGGGGGCGGCTTTAGCTTACATGTTACACTTGTGGTCATTCTATCTGTCTGTTTATTACTTTATCCTAGATATGTAACCCATGTTTTTAGAATAATACTAATAATAGTAGCGTCCGTTTACTTTTATACTCTTTTCTTTTTATATCCAGAGACTGGGTCCAACTTTATCTTTCTATGTTTGATTCCAATAATCTCTATCTTGTTTTTTGATGCAAAGCTCTTTTACTTTTCTTTACTATTAAACAGTATATCAATAATGTTTACTTTTAGTTATATTATACTAATTGATCAAGGCAATCAATTCTACTTTATAAAACAAGATTTAACAGGAAATGTTATAAACTTTATAGGCAGTCAAGTGATTATCTATTGTGTATTTTATTTATCGTATGGACGAATTAAAAAACAGCAATTATATTATGAAAAAATAAAAGAGACAGAGCGTTTGAAGATATCTGGCCAACTAGCAGCTGCTGTTGCTCATGAAATCAGAAATCCTTTGACAGTTGTTAAAGGATTTTTGCAGCTAAACGAAAAAGATCCTTCAGTTAGTGATGATATAAAGAGACACTATACTTTGATGATTGGTGAATTGAAAGCTGCTGAGCACGTGATTTCTCAATTGTTATCTGTTGCAAAGCCAAATAATGATCAAGGAACGGAAACTATGAATGTAAAGAATGTTCTTCAGACTGTAACAGATTTACTTCATTCATATGGACTTTTGAATGAGAATAATATTGAATTAAATGTAATAGAAGATTGTATTATCGTCGCAAATCTAATAGAATTTAAACAATTATTAATAAATATAATTAAAAATGCAATTGAGGCCTCCGAAATAGGTGATTCGGTTGAGATAACGGCTAATATGAAGAATGATTTTGTTGAGATTAAAGTAATCGATTATGGACAAGGAATGACAGAAGCAGAAGTAGGGTCTTTAGGTACTCCTTTTTACTCTTTAAAAAGTAAAGGGACGGGATTAGGTATGATGATTTGCTACAATATTGCAGCAAAATATAAAGGAACAATAGATATCCAAAGTTCGAAAGGTGAAGGTACTACGGTTACTATTCGCTTTCCATCAAAGAATAATACGATAGGGTCTAAAGGTAAAATCTAAATCGAATTTCCTTTTAAGAAGACTAGGAGAGATTCCACTGAATGTCCAGGAATCCAATACTCTTACTTATGAAAAGTAAAACCTCATTTTGACTAGGTGCGGTGAACCGTATCATAAGTAAATGAGGTTTTAGAAACGTGAGAATTCCATCATTTTAAGTGAAATGGCCAATGCCTTTTAATTCTAGCCGAAGAACTAAGGCAAGGATATTATTCAATTGATAATGTAATAAATGAAAAAATCCCCTTAAAAAAGAGGATTTTTGGAATAGGATATAAGCTAAATGAATTCAAAGTTTATGTTCATGATATGATTCAGCAAGAGTTCGGCCGTTACGTTCCTGTACTTGTTCAACCACGTGATGAATTGCTTCTATAACATATTCGGGTCGCGGCATTTGCAGACTGTGTCCTTTGCGATCACTAATCTTATGGATGTGGTTGGTTGACCGGGAGGCCAGTTCTCTTTGCATCTCGGTCCATTGGACACCAAATCCTGGGTTGTTTACAACAGCGATCGGAAGGTCACCAAACTGTGGTTTTTCCGTACAGTTATTTAATTGATTCGAAGCTAGATCCAGGTGTGCCCATGCACTTTTGAATTCCGCTCCAGCTATCCTTCCGGCAAAAATACTGTAAACCATCCCTTTCCATTGCATGTATTCTTCGGCACTAAGCTGCTGTTTGTAGTATGAAAGTTCATTACCATACATCGGAATAATGCCTAGAATATTACCAAGGAATCGTGGAATACCAAATGGAGACATCAGTCTTAGTATCTTCAACATAAAGCCGATGAGGGCAAAACCCTGCTTGAACTTGGCATCATCCTTTAGAAACTCATGCGTCGAATCTAAGAACACTAAGCCAGCCACCTGATTAGGATATTTTAAAGCATAGAGTCGGGCAATCAGTCCCCCTAGGGAATGACCCGCAAGTACATATGGTCCAGGGGCACCAGTCTTATCTAGCAGGTTCTTAAGTTCTTTGATGGTATGTTCGGGAGTTGGCAGGGGACCGGGATCACTTGAGCCCATACTTGCACGGTCATATGTAATAACTCTAGTAAACTTTGATAATTCTTTACGAATATGGATCCATGAATAAGAGCAATCACCCGCGCCATGAATAAGGATGACCGTGGGACCACCTTGACCATCATCCGTTAGATGGAGTCGATAGCCGCCAACATCAATCATTTCACCGGCATGGAGTCTTCTCGCATCACTAAGCCGTGAAACTTGTTCGTATACTAATCCTAGTAAAAGTAAAACTGCCAATGCTACTAATCCAATTAACATTCTTTCCCCTGCTTTCTCCAATGGTTTCGCCTTAAAAAGTAAATTGGTATTGAAAATATATCAACCAAAGGTTCCACCCACAACATATAAGTGGACTTCATTATCCGCAAATGGTACCACATCTACCTTATCAAGGCAGCTAAAAACATTTTATATCTTATGAACAGACCCCTTCTATTATAACTAACAAAATTAATGATGGTATACAAATGATGGAAAATCCAATTAAGCCAAACTGTTGCATTTAGGCTGGTATTGCCGTGAATATATTCTCTTAGACAAAATATCTAGTATCATATATATTTTTAGAGTTAATTGGGTTGACTATATGAGCTGATGCGGATTGTTCAATATATTCATAATTTTCTATTCAAATTGTTTAATTAATTAGAAGGTTCTTTGGTTAGTGTGACCGATGTGAATTTTGGGAAAAAAGACTATACTAAATTGGATTTTTACATAAGGGAGGAATAGTAGATGGAAAAGGTAATTGGAAATATCCAAAAACCAGACAAAAACAGGTCTTACATGTTATTAAATGTTCGATTGGAAAATGGATACACGTATGAAAATGGCACGGTGGCTGCAACGGAAACTGTATTGCGAAACCTACAAATTGTTGATGGGAGAATTGCTCAAATTCTTAAAACTAATGTTCCATATCCTAACAGCATTAATTGTTTTGACGCGAAAGGGATGCTATTGCTTCCTGCTTTTAAAGATATGCATATTCATTTGGATAAAACATATTATGGCGGTCCTTGGAGAGCGGCACATACTACAAAAAATGGCATTTTTGATATGATTTCGTTTGAACAGACATTGCTGCCGGAGCTGCTGCCAACTGCTCAGGAGCGTGGTGAAAAATTAATTGAACTAATCCTTAGCTATGGTACAACGTATGTTAGAAGTCATTGTAACATCGATCAATCGGTAGGGTTGAAAAATCTTGAAAACTTGAAAAAGGCATTAGCGAACTACTCAGATAAAATTTCGCATGAAATCGTTGCCTTTCCTCAGCACGGCTTGCTGCGTTCAAATGTAGAAGGACTGATCCGTGAGGCTATGAATCTAGGAGTAACACATGTTGGCGGACTAGACCCAACTGTGGTTGATGAAGATATGGAAAAATCGCTGAATACGATGGTCCAAATTGCAGTTGACTATAATGCAGGCATCGATATCCATCTTCATGAAGGTGGTGAAACAGGCTTAAAAGCAATTAGGCGATTGGCGGATTTAACAGAACAGGGTGGACTGCATGGAAAAGTAACGGTTAGTCATGCATTCTCACTGGCATCCCTAATGCCTGGGGAAGATGTCGAATTGGCCAATCGCCTTGCATCACTCGGAATCTCGATTGCATCATCCGTACCAATCGGAAAAAGCATTATGCCGATTCCACTGCTACAGCAGCATAAGGTTAACGTCCTGCTAGGGAATGATAGTATTACTGATCACTGGTCTCCATTCGGGATTGGGGACATTTTGCAGAAGGCACATTTGGCGGCACAGCTTTATGGATGGAATAATGAATACAAACTATCACGTGCACTGTCCTTAGCTACAGGCGGAATTACCCCGTTGAATGAAATTGGCACCCAAGTCTGGCCGAAGGAAGGGGACGAAGCTACCGCTGTTCTCGTTCCAGCAAGCTGTTCTGCCGAAGCGGTTGCCCGTCTGCCAAGGCGCGCTGCTGTTCTACATAAGGGAACACTAGCTTCAGGCGAACTTAATCCCGTAAGTTAATGCAACATAGTAGAAATAGATACAATCTCTAAGGTAAGATCCCCATTGCTTAAGAACAAAGGGGATCTTTTTCATTTACCAAAGCATACGTAATCCAATCTGGATAAAATCAGCATAGCTGTCGAAAAGTTAGTGGTGACCCCCAGTGTAATGAGGAGTTAACGCAGTGGGGGCACCTTCTATCGAAGTTGCCCAAAAGTAATGGAACCCATGCTTGATTTACATTCGTGAGTGGGTTCCAAGGGGAGTTCAGGTTAATTGCAAACAATTACTTCTCTATTAAAAGCAGGTTTTTCGATTATTGACCGGGGTGTGCTAAAAAAGGATTATTTAGTATCGTTTTCACTTTTAGTCTTACCTTTATTTTTCACATAAGTTTCTTGAATCATCTTTTTGGGTTAATTAATTTCTATAAGAAAAATCCTAGGCATCTAATAGGAATCCCGCCTTTTTTAGTTTATTTTCTACTTCCTTTAAAGCTTCTCTACTTGTGGAAGATAGGGTATGCAGATGAATTCCATATGTTAATTCCGATAAAAAGGATGCCTTCGTACTAGCAATTCTTTCCATAAATTGTTTGACTTCCTTACGGTTTGACACCATAATGGCGGCATTTAGATTCCCATAAACCGGATGTTCTATTTGAACGTCCTTAACGGTTACACCGTGATCCACTATCAAATTTAATTCACTTTCAACCTCATCGGGTAAATGGCAGCAGGCAATCGTCTTCTCGAAAAGAGGAAGTGCATCTGCTTGCTTTAAATAAATATACCCTTGACTTGTAGCGATAATTGGTTCATTTCTTGCCTTTAATAGGTTAATATCCCCGACAATAGCCTGTCTGCTCACTTCTGTTTTGGCAGCTAATTCACTCCCCGTAATGGCAGTAGTCGTTCCTTTTAAGATTTGTAAAAGCCGTGACCTTCTTTCTTCCCCCATTAATTTTCTTTGCTCTGTCATGGAAACACTCCTAATCTATAACTCAGTCAATTTCCAAACTTTATGAAAAAACGAGATGATCATTATGAACGCTATTTTTTAGCATTTAAACATCTCATAACCCGCTAAATTTTTATCGTAACTTTTGAAAAAAAAAATCTTGTTTTTAGTTTAAATCTATGTAAATATAGATGTCAAGACAGGTGTATACTACGGAGGAATACATTATGGAAAGGAATGACGTTCTTATTATTGGCAGTGGGGTTGCGGCATTGCAGCTGGCAACTTTACTTAACAGTGATAAAAATGTGAGGATTCTCACAAAATCACATTTAAAAAATGCGAATTCTTATTTGGCGCAAGGTGGAATTGCTGCTGCTATTGGGATTGGGGATAATCCATCAAAGCATTTCACCGATACTCTTGAGGCAGGGAGATTTCATAATAATGAGGAATCTGTTCGTGAAGTTTTGAACGAAGCTCCAACGCTGATTGGCAATCTTTCTGACCAAGGTAATCTTTTTGACAAGGACGCAAATGGGAATATACTGCTTGGACTAGAAGGCGCTCATAGTGAAAATAGGATTATACATTGTGGCGGCGATGCAACAGGAAAAAATGTCATAGAATACTTGATTAGTAACCTAACTGAAAATATAAAAGTCGAAGAGAACACTTTTGCTTACGAATTAATCATCGATCATAAGCAAAAACGATGTATTGGCGTAAAAGCTAAAAGCGAGGATGGCAAAATCCGTATTTTTTATGGAGATTATGTGATTCTTGCAACGGGCGGCTGTGGGCAGATATATCCCTTCACTTCCAATGCACCTACTGTAACGGGAGATGGGGTAGCCATGGCCTACCTGGCGGGCGCAGAAATATCAGATATGGAATTTATTCAATTCCATCCAACACTTTTGTATAAAAATGGGGAAACAAAAGGTTTAATTTCCGAAGCGGTCCGAGGGGAAGGGGCAATCTTAGTTACAGATAAGGGAACCCCCATCATGGAAGGTGTCCATCCATTAAAAGATCTTGGCCCGAGGCACATTGTGTCCCAGACAATATTTGACTATATCGAAAATGGCCATGAAGTCTATCTGGATATAAATCGTATTAAGGACTTTGAAGAGAGGTTCCCATCCATTACAGCTATTTGCCGGAAAAATGGTGTGAATTTGTCAGAAGGGAGAATTCCGGTTGCCCCGGGCAGTCACTTTTTAATGGGAGGGGTCAAAACGGATTTAATTGGCCGTACTTCTATAAATGGCCTATTTGCCATAGGTGAAACAGCATGTACAGGTCTTCATGGCGCAAATCGCTTGGCTAGTAATTCAATATTAGAAGGACTTTATCAAGGGAAAAAGTTATCACAATGGATGAATGTAAATTCAAAAAAAAAGCACATATCTAAAGTTCCTAGATTTGTTCCTTTCACACAAGAGAAAAGTATTTTTCTCCCGGATGTCCAGATTTTAAAGGAATGGATGATGAAAAGGGTCGGAATTGTCCGATCTAAAGAACTTTTAGAAGAACAGAATAATTGGCTGCAGCAGTTACATGTAAATGATTTAACGGAATTTGACTCGTATTCCATTCAAGATATTGAGTCAATTTTTATGTACATCACGGCTGGTCTAATTACGAAAGCCGCATTATGCCGGACTGAAAGCCGCGGCGGCCATTTTAGAAGTGATTTTCCAGATGAAGATGATGAGAATTGGTTAAAAAAGACAATCATTCAGAAACGCAAAGGGGAAGTGTCAATCAATCATGAACAAATTAAAACTGCGGTCGTTAATTGAGCAATTTTTAATAGAAGACATTGGAGATCAGGATCTAACGACTGATTTGATTTTTTCAGACCATACAAAGGGTAAAATTGTCTTTTTAGCAAAAGAAAGTGGTGTTTTTTGCGGTGAAGAAATAATGAAGACTGGATTTCCCCTGTTGGATCAGGAAATTGACATCCAATTGTTTGTCAAAGATGGTGACAGATTCGAAGTCGGGCAGAGATTGGCAATTGTTTCAGGGGGGATTTCTGCCCTTTTAAAAGGTGAAAGGGTTGTCCTTAATCTAGTCCAGCGTATGTGCGGAATTGCCACCTTAACACGAAAAGCCGTTGAGACGTTAAATAGCTCGTATACGAGGATTTGCGATACGAGAAAAACGACACCGGGACTCCGAATGCTGGAAAAATATGCTGTCCGCTGCGGCGGCGGATATAATCACCGTTATGGTCTTTATGATGGAGTCATGATCAAAGATAATCATATATCTTTTGCAGGATCAATCAAGCATGCGGTCGAGTTAGTTCGTAAGAATACGGGACATATGGTTAAAATTGAAGTGGAAACGGAGTCAAGAGAACAAGTCATCGAAGCAGTGGAAGCGGGCGCGGATGTCATTATGTTTGATAACCGAACACCAGATGAAATAAAGGAATTTATACAATTAGTGCCGGCCCATATGATAACGGAAGCATCTGGCGGGATCCAATTAACTAATTTGGAAGATTATCGCGATACGGGTGTTCATTATATTTCTCTAGGCTTTTTAACGCATTCATACA
>NZ_JBMPZU010000038.1:0-21959 GCF_049463095.1 Neobacillus sp. 19
TTCAGTTTTATTAAAAAGTTTAATGTTTATATTTGCAACATGGTAAAAAGGCATCCTACATTTTGCTTGCAATGATTTGAATATTTGAGTAGAAAAGTAGTTTACCGGAAATTTATTGGATATTTATGATAAAACAAAAACAAAGATGGTGAATCTATATTAAATGGCTCATTTTAAATAGAACTGGCTATTTAATTGCACATTCATAAAGCACCGCAAATGCGGTGCTATTTCATATACATTTTCTATACACATCCAGCTATAAATTCACGTTCTACGTCTGGAACCCATTAGGATGCGATGTATTCTTCTTCCTCTATATCATCAGCTTTACCCATACTGTAATATTTTCCTTTTGTTAAAACAGCGAAAATGACAGTAAGGATAGAAGCTAGAATTGCAGCAAAAAAGGCGGCCGTGCTTTGTAAGAACATACCCATGTATCCTAATGCAGCGATTGTCCCTATAACACTTGCTGCAATTAAAGGTACAACCCCAACAGGATTCCACTTATACAAATTCTCCTGCCTTGCCTCATAATAACCCGGACCGATCTTCAATATTTTTTTCACAACTAAGGCATCAGTAACTAAAATAGCCGCCCAAGTCAAAAGGAAAACTCCTTGGAACGTCATGGCAGTATCTAAATGATCCAGTATCCCGCCGAGCATCAAAGCCATGGCTATTACACCCGCTACCACAATCCAAAATCGTCTGCCCGGTTTAAATTTAAATACATTCTCAAAGAAATTAGAAAGCGAAAGTGAAGCACTATATATATTGGTAATATTAATTCTTATTTGTGTTAGCAAGGTAAACAGAACGCCGCCGAGGCCAAGGAGTGATACAATGTAAACACCCGGATTGGACTCTCCTAAACGGACGCCAAACCAAATACCAAGACCGCCCATGACCCCAAAACAGAAAATTTGCGGAATAAATCCGATCATAAATGACCCAATTTTGATATCTTTCGGTTTAAGGAAACGTGCGTAATCGGATGCAAGAAGCGCTGTTAAACCCATTATACCGTGCTGCATTCCTATACAGAGCAGCAAAGCTGTCCCGCCTGCTTGAACTCCCTCAGGCAAATATGTCCAAAAGCTTCTCTTCGTAAATAGAAGTTTTATTGAATGCGACGATAATAGTGGTGATTAAAAATACACCGAATATTGGCAATGACCATTTTTGTAATTTATCTAATTGTTTTATACCAAACCAATTTAAGGGTATAACAATTGATCCAAAGACGATGATTAATAGCCATACTGGTATGATGGGGAAAAATGCATGAATCGCAGCAACTAATATCATGCCTTCAAATGCACAATACATGATAAAGTTTGATGCATAAATGAACGAGGTTAATGAAGCGCCTATATATCCAAAACCGCCTCTAGATAATAAATTTACATTCATACCAGATTTAGCCGACAAATAGGCAATGATTGTTCCTAGGATCCCGGCAACAATGATTGCATAAATGGCTGAAATGATTGCGTTAATTGCCCCAAATTGAAGTGCCATTACACTTCCCATTTGAAAGTAAAAAATAGCCGTTGCAATTCCAAACGTTATATTTGTAATACTAAACCAGCCCATATTTCTTTTTTCTGTCGGTACCCTTTCATATGAATAATCATCTTGCATTTCTTCTTTTGCTTTGAGATCTGCTTTTTGACCAGTTCTCATTTAATCATTCCTTTCATTTGTGAATGTTTTCACATATTGTTATATCTATTTTATAAAATCACAATATTGATAAAATAACTCAGCAAAAATCAATATGTAGTCATTAGGATTTTTTTATGATTCATCATCACTGTTATAGAATCATTCGATCGTTTCAAACAGATCTAGTTATACTTTTCGGAGAGTTTAAACCGCAAATTTCAAGTATCAAGGGTATGTTGGAGGATAATTCAATCTATAAACCAGAATAATTAACTATTAATCTTATAATAGTATAACACAATCAGTTTACATAATCAAATATCGCTGACGCTAGCAGATATATCCGAATAATTTCATTGCCGGAACCCTGTGGGACATGTTAAAAACTTGGTTAACAGTAACTCTGCTGACTGCGGGATTTTAAGTACCTCTAACGTCACCTGATGAAGAATTCAAAGATACAATCCGTTTATTATCCCGGCATCGCTTCAAAAAGCTCCCTGTAGTGAATGGGGCTGGCCGTGTCATTGGGGTGTTAAGCAGGGGTGACATAATAGACGGCATTTCAAAAAAGATTATTTCAAATGAAAGAAAAGAAATGGCCAAATAAAAACCATTCATAAATTAACGTTTACGAATGGTTTTTCATTAATATTACTAGTTTCTCACTTCGATTTATCAATCAAATTTTCACTACCTGCTGACAGGTTCTGTTGCTTTCACCGCGGCTTTAGATTTTACCTTTACTTCGCTTGGTTTTTTCATAAAGATAGAGAAGATTAATGCAAGAACTGAAATTCCTGTCACAAAGTAGAAGGCATATTTTACGCCGGCAGCTAATATTTCTCCCTGCGCGGCATCTGGGGCATCGGCTGCGAAACTAGTTTGGCCAGCTGTAAGCAAAGTAATGGCGAGTGCTGTACCTGCTGCACCCGCTACCTGGTTCAATGTATTCATAGCGGCTGATCCATCTGCATATAACTCACGCGGCAACGCATTGAGTCCATTTGTTTGTGATGGGATAGTTACCATTGTTAATCCAAAAAATAATACCATAAATGCTACGATGATTTGCCATGCAGGTGTTGTGGCTGAAATAGCAGCAGCAAAAATGGCATTACCAATCAATACAATGATAGATCCAACGATTACTAATTTGCGTGGTCCAATTTTATCAAACAGCGTTCCAACAATCGGTGACATAATAACATTGACCGCATTACCTGGAAGTAATAATAAACCAGCTGCCGCTGCACCAAATAATAAAGATCCTTTTAAATACATTGGCAATAGAATAGACGTTGATAAAATGACTAAAATACTTAAGAACATCATCGCTGTTCCTAATGTGAACATTGGAAACTTGAATACACTTAAATTAACCATTGGCTTATCCATTGTATTTTGACGAGTGCCAAATAATACAAGGGCGACAATTCCTACAAGTATTGGTGCCCATACGATAGGAGCTGAAAAAGGCGCTCCAGCCATTGAAGCCAGCCCATAAATTAATCCGCCAAAACCTACTGTCGATAAAACAATTGATAAACCATCGATTTTAGGTTTCGTAATCTCCCCAACATTTTCGATTGTTAATACAGCAGCAAGAGTCAATAAAACATAAAATGCTGCACTAATCCAGAATATATAATGCCAGCCTAACGTACTAATAACGACCCCTGAAAGTGTTGGTCCTAAAGCAGGTCCTAATGTAATCACAAGACCCATAATTCCCATGACTACGCCGCGTTTATGAACAGGGAAAATAACTAAAAGAACACTCACCATAACCGGCATAATAATACCTGTTCCCATTGCTTGTACGATACGGCCAGTTTCTAATATTGCAAAATTTGGAGAAAATGCTGCTAGAATGGCTCCTGCCAGCGAAATGACAATTCCTCCAATAACTAATTGGCGAGTACTAAACCATTTCATTAAAAGTGCTGAAATCGGCACTAAAATAGCTAATGTTAATAAATATCCTGTTGTCAGCCATTGTGCCGTAGGAGCTTTAATAGAAAATTGCTCCATCACATTTGTTAATGCCATATTTAATGCTGTTTCCCCAAATAATCCAATAAAGGCACCCAGCATTAAGATAGCTGCCATGATCTTAGGATTTTTCACTTGAATTTGTGTACCCATTTTAATCTCCTTACTAAATATTTTCTCCAACCCTCTATCGTCAACCAAGTTGACTAACTTAGTTTAAAGAAAAACCTCATAATTGTCAACCAAATTGACAATTATGAGGTTTTCTCTTTTACTTCGTCTTTATTATTCTATTTCCCAATCTAGCTTTAATAGATCTTTAAGCATCTTTACCTGCTCAGCACCAATTTTTTCTGCAATATTATTCTCAAGCTGGGCCTTGAGTGCCTCGTTTTTTTCGTAGCATTCCACTCCAAAAGGTGTTAATTGGATACACTTCTCTTTCTTGTTGTTTTCTAGATTATTGATTTCCACTAATCCTTTTGCTGAAAGATTTTTGATAAACTTATGTATCGCCTGGCGAGAAATTTCTACATTTTTTGTAACGTACGAAATGGCCGGCCGCTTTTTATAAATCCTGGCCATGATATACCATTCAGAATTTGAAATATAAATCTCACTTTTATCGTTCCATGCTTTCTCTGAGATTTTTCGAACCAAACTATGGCGCTCACTTATTAAATCGATTAGGTCTAAATTTTGTAATTCAGAGTTTGAAATCAAACGATTCACTCCAATCATCATCATCGCCACTTACTATACAAAATCCGCTTTTAGATGTCAATCTGGTTGACCTCCCATAACTTTAATTAAAGGAAACACCCTCAAATTCAGTACTATTTATTTGCAAATTTAAAAAGACCATAAGAAGATAATTTCTTCTTACAGTCTTACATATTCAGTGTATATAATTCTAAACATTCATTTTCCAGTTTGATGAAGCCAGCCAGTTTTCCTTTTCTATATAATCGGGCATTATTTTTCCAACAAGGCGCCAGAAGGATCGATCATGATTCAGATGGACCATATGACACATTTCGTGAACGACTACATAGTCAATTACTTCACGTGGTGCCATTGCCAGCCTCCAATTGAATGTTAGCTGCAGCTTTGAATCACAGGTTCCCCATGTAGTTTTACTATCCGAGATACTAATAGAACGTGGTTTGGTTTTAAAATTGCTTTGATAAGAATAGATACTCTTCTCCACTATAGACTTACATTGCTGATAGTAAAATCGCTTTAAAGCTTGTTTTATTCTTTCATCCTCAAGCTGCTTCACAAATATATGCAGCTTTTCTCCTTCAAACACGACATGGTCTTTCCTAATATTTATGTCTTCAAAGATTTTTATCGGATAGGCGTTTCCTAAATAAAGAAATGTCTCACCACGCTCATAGACCTTCTCCTGTGCACCCTTCAGCCTGTCTTTCATTTCTTTTAATTTTTGTTGAATAAGATTCCATTTTTCCTCAAGTACCTTAAGCACGCTTTCATCGGGTGTCCCTTTCGGAGCCTGGACTTCAATATTTCCATAGCTATCTATCGTAATTCCTATAGAGGTTCGGTTTTTGTACTTAATCTCAAAACGTATCGTCTTACCTGAGTAGGTATGTATCATGTGTCATCACCTGTAAATCATTCATGCAGTTATCCCCTGTATTTGATTGCTAATCCTTTTAAGAAGTTCCTGGCAAATTTATCTCCGCACTCTGTATAATTTTTATGGCCCTCTTTTCTTAATAATGCGCCGAGTTCTCCTTTTGTTACCGTAATCCCTGCTT
The DNA here is from genome assembly GCF_049463095.1 of Neobacillus sp. 19. NCBI lineage: Bacteria > Bacillati > Bacillota > Bacilli > Caryophanales > Bacillaceae > Neobacillus > Neobacillus sp. 19. The sequence goes on from NZ_JBMPZU010000038.1 coordinate 5,454, forward strand.
TTTCGAATAGATCAAGCATATCCTCAGTCGTTAACGCCAACGCTATTTTTACTTTTTTTAACAGCAGATTATTAACGTTTGCGCTTTTCTTGTAAGACGACTCTGGTGTTTCTGGCTGTCCGGGTTTAGGTTCTTGTTTCCCTCTTTTAAAAATAATAAGGCCATTTAAAAATGCATCGAACATACTATTATTACATTTTATTTGATCGTTATCTTCTGCTTCTTCATCTGTTTTAGTGAGAATCCTGATTACTTCAGGTACTGTCACTTCCTCGCCGCCAAGTTTAAATATCTCTGCCATATCTTTATTTTTTATTTCCAGTGCATATCTCAAGCGAATTAATATATCGTTATTATCCATCAAAAAATGCCTCCTATTGTTGAAACAAATTCCTTCCGTAAATCATGTTGACTAGCTAAGATTGTAACACATTGACAGCTGCCTTGAGAAACCGGATGGACAATAACATTCAACTCGTCACCTCATATTATTAGAAACTTTTTCACTTTTAATAAAGGTGATTGGAGGGATATGTTGAAATTCATATTATAATACAATGGTTTTATGAAAAAGGGGCAGGTAGAAATGAAAGATTTCCATTGCTGTGCGACATGCCAGCATATGAAAGCAGAGAAAAAAGCTGAAGGAATGAAATATTATTGCAACCGCTTAGGCTACGAAACAAAAACGAACTATAAATTTAACTGCTGGAGCCCAAAGGACCTTGTGCTACAGTTAATGAAAAAGGAAAATAATCCTCAAAAGGATAGTTAAAAATAGAAAAAGTTTAGTCCCCTGTTACCGAGGGGGCTAAACCTTCTATATGTACCTATCTAACTTCTTTCTATATTAAGATACTGTTGTGCTCTTGATATCTCCCTTTTTATCGGAGATTTTCAATCTGTTAATAATCTCTTCCGTCACTTCTCTGGTTGAATAACGACCGCCAATATCCGGTGTTAAGAACCCATCTCTTGTTACACTTTCGATAACATTTAATAATGTACTTCCAAGTTCCTCTTCCCCAAAGTGGTCCAGCATCATTTTTGCTGTCCAAATTTGACCGATTGGATTTGCAATCCCTTTTCCTACAATGTCTGGTGCAGATCCGTGAACGGGCTCAAACATAGATGGATACTTTCCATTTACATTTATATTTCCTGATGGCGCGATTCCAATACTGCCCATGATGGCTGCACCTATATCTGTCAGGATATCACCAAATAGATTGCTTGCTACAATGACATCAAATCTTTCAGGATGAGTAACAAAGAATGCCGATAAAGCGTCAATATGCTGCGAATCCGCAGTAATATGTGGATAATCGTGTGCAACATCTTTAAACACACGGTCCCAGAAAGGCATGGAATAGACAATTCCGTTTGACTTGGTGGCACTTGTCACATGTTTTTTGCGCTTAGCTGCCAATTCAAAAGCATACCTCATGGCTCTTTCGGTTCCTTTCCTTGAAAAAACCGCATTTTGTATGGACAGTTCATCTTCACCTTGATAGATATTTCCACCTATCGTGCTATATTCACCTTCACTATTCTCCCGTACCACGATTAAATCAAAATCTTTAGGGTTCAGCAGTGGCGATTTTACACCTTTAAATACTTTAGCCGGGCGAATATTAATCACCTGTTCAAACTCACGGCGAATTTTTATTAAGAGCCCCCATAAGGATACATGATCAGGAACAAGATTTAAGTTTCCAACTGCCCCCAAAAAAATGCTATCAAAATCCTTTAACTGCTCAAGCCCATCCTTTGGCATCATTTCTTCATGCTCCAGATAGTACTCGCAACTCCATGGAAACTCCGTAAATTCAAATTTTAATCCTCCATGGATTTCTGAAATCGTTCTTAAGACATCGGTTGCTGCTGGAACCACCTCTCTACCAATCCCATCCCCTGGTATGTTTGCAATCTTCAATCTTTTCATCCTAAACTCCTCCTCGTTTTGTTACATTCTAATAGATCAGGCTGTATAATTGTTAGTAATTTATATTCATTATAACCTACGAACTGCCATATATTTATTCAAAAAACTCACCTTTCATCTTTTCGGACATAAGGTGAGTTTTTTACGTTCCCTTTTGTATCGTGAATGTTCCCCATTTCTGTTAATAAGGATTTTGGTCCTAGAAAACAGAAGGATAAAGGGTGCTACTTATTTACTAGAAATCTTTATTTCTTTTTTACACTACTTGAATATTCTCTTAATACTCCCGGGCTATCATTAAGTAGTATGAAAAACTTTCAAACTATTAGGAGGTTCTATTTAATGAAAAAGAGCAAGGTAATCGTACCATTATTAAGTGCTGCAATCCTCTTCCCGTCTGCCGTAAATGTCCACGCTAACCCTTATAAGCCAGTTCCGGTAAAATCGGTGGAATTTGTGGGGATGGGGGTTCCTGATACGGATGCGAAACGTTCCTCTATGTATAGTGAAGCATCAGCCCTTGTTACATTAAACGATGGTTCTCAAAAGACTGTCCCTCTAGAATATAAATCATTGGCCCGCCCAGGCGAAGTCATTAACGGAAAAGTTGTCGGCGCTGCTTATGATGTGAATGGGAATATCATCAAAGATAAAGATGGAAAGCCATTTGTTTCTACAGCACCTGACGCGAATTCACTTCTTAGCGTGAACGGAAAAAGTGGAAAATTATATATGGTCAATCACTTCGAAAGTATCCCGGATAAAGGTTACGGAAATATGCCAAAACCATTGTATATAAATACAGTAGTACAAGATAAGAAAACGGGTGAACTGAAAATTACGGATATCAATCCGATTGATTTTTCAGCAGATGGTGGTATTTGGACCCCTTGTGCAGGTGTCTTATCTCCTTGGAATACCCACTTAGGCAGTGAAGAGTATGAGCCGGATGCCCGTGCATTTGAAGCAAATCCATCAACTTCCAGTGTAACAGCATTTGCAAAGAATTATTATCAAGACCCTAATGCTGTTGGAAATCCATACCTATATGGTCATACGACAGAAGTAAAGGTTCACTCAAATGGTGAAGCAGAAGCTGTTAAACACTACAGCATGGGACGCTTATCCTTTGAAAATGTTACCGTAGCACCAGATAATCGTACAGCTTACTTTGGTGACGACGGCAGCTACACAATGTCCTTCATGTATGTTGCAGACAAAGCAAACAATTTATCTGCTGGTACCTTGTATGCAGCAAAATGGAAACAAACAAGCGACAAAAATGGCGGAGCAGCTGATATCGAATGGATTAAATTGGGACATGCCACAGATGCAGAAGTCAAGGAATTAGCTGAAAACACTAAATTCAGCGATATTTTTGAAACAACAACCGATGCAGCATATGGCAATGCAAATGGGTTTAAAGAAATAAAGACAAATTCCAATGGCGGCAAGACCACTGAATGGCTGAAAGTGAAACCAGGTATGGAGAAAGCTGCTGCGTTCTTGGAATCCCGCCGTTATGGCGCTATTATGGGAGCAACTTCCGAGTTCAATAAAATGGAAACTCTCACATTAAACAAAGCCGACAATAAAGTCTATATGACCATGTCCTATGTTGAAAAAGGGATGACTAAAAATTCTAGTGATCCTGTAGATGATATTCAATTACCAAAATTAAGTTCTGGTGCAATTTATGAAATGAATTTAGCAAAGGGACAAAAAGATCGTGATGGCAAAAAAATTAGTAGTGATTATGTCGTAACGGACATGTCAGCAGTGCTAACAGGTGAAGACCTTCCTGCTCCTGATAAGGATGGAAACAAATCTAACCTTGAAAAAATTGCTAACCCTGACAATATTGCTTTCTCTGAAAAATATAGAACGTTATTCATCGCTGAAGATAGCGACAGACATGTCAATAACTTTGGATGGGCTTATAACGTAGATACAAAGAAACTTTCCCGGATTATTTCAGCTCCAGATGGAGGGGAAGTCACTGGAGTTCAAGCAATTGATGATTTAAATGGTAAATCTTATTTGATGGTTGGTTCACAAAATCCTGGTAACATTGGTTATATTGATATGACCTCACTCAACACTGGTAAATAATCAACTGAACTCTTTAACCGCAGGGAATCCTCCTGCGGTTTTTTATGAAGAAAAAAACGAGGCATGGGATACATCCCCATGCCTCACTTATTCTATTTTACCCACTTGCCGGCTTGGTTAAAGAAGTAGCGTTTTTCATTTATTGTAAGCCAGCCAGTTACCATTGCACCGGAGGTTTTGAGATAGTACCAGCTAGAGCCATCAAGGAGCCAGCCCGTTTGCATCGCTCCACTCTTTGCAAGATAGTACCAAGTGCCCCCGTTGTTTAGCCAGCCTGTTTGCATCGCCCCGCTCTTTGCAAGATAGTACCAAGTTCCTCCGCTGTTCAACCAGCCTGTTTGCATTGCTCCGCTCTTTGCAAGATAGTACCAAGTTCCTCCGCTGTTCAACCAGCCTGTTTGCATTGCTCCGCTCTTTGCGAGATAGTACCAAGTTCCTCCGCTGTTCAGCCAGCCTGTTTGCATTGCTCCGCTAGATGCAAGAAAATACCAGATGCCTCCAACATATTGCCATCCGGTCTGCATGATGCCTTTTTCATTCATGTAGTACCATTTTCCACCTTCAGATAACCAGCCGGTTACCGGATTTCCCTTTGCATCATAGTAATACCATTTTCCGTTTTCCATTTTCCAGCCATGTTGATCAGCCCCGACTACCACCAACACAGTTGCCTTATCTGCTCCATATGTGATGGTAATGGAGGTCGATCCAGGTTCTAATGCGGTGACAGTTCCTTTTTCAACCTTTACTATTTTCGAGTTATAACCACTGTAGCTAGCTAGAGTCGTCACATCAGTTTCGGTTGACTTGTCGCCTATTGTTTCAACGGATTTTACCGTAATTTGAGATGCCTTGCCCTTTTTCAATTCAAGTGATGTTGGACTAACCGAAAGTTTGGTGCTTGTTTCTGGTTCGACCTTAACCGCTACCGTCTTGGAATGCTCACCAAAGGTAATCGTCATGCTCGTCGTACCAGCACCAAGGGCTGTTACCTGTCCCCTCTCGACCTTAATGACCTTTGTATCAAAGCCGCTATAGGCCGCTAGCTCAGTGACATCTGTTTCCGTTACCTTGTCACCTTGTGTTTTGATTGATTTTACCGTTAGTTTCTTTGTTGCGCCAACCATCAAATCAAGGGAAGCCGGAGTCACTTCCAAATCAGTTGTAGCTGCCTCATTTACTTCAAATGGACCAAATGAAGAAATTTCTTCATTTCCGGCCTTGTCCTTAACCTTTACATGCAAATACCATGTCCCCACATCAGTAACTGTGGTTGTAAATGCACCGCCGTAAGATGGAAGATTCACATTATTCCAAGAACCGGCCGCATCAGGGTCTGATTTTGAAGAAAGCTGATAATCGACTGATTCAACGTCTTCTGATCCCTGCCAAACCTCAGCCTTGATTTCAAACGGTGCATTCCCGCTTGTTTCTGAATTTTTTACAATCGCCTTAGCATACTGGAATGGCTCTTGAGCACCGTAATCGACAACAGCGCGAATCATATAGTTTCCAACACTCTGGTCGGCTTTGAACCATTGTCCGCCTAAATAATCCCAGCTTCGTGCGGCCCAGTTCTTCTTATCCCCATCAGAGACAAACCCTGGCACGTATGGATAGTCGTCGGCCTGTAAATAGGCGATATAAAAATCATCCTTAACAACCAGACCCAGGCTGGAGAGATCCACCTCTGTCCATTTGGATAAATTGCGCTCAGCCTTCGCTTTTATTGGTCCTGCGAGCTTGTTTCCCGGTGCACCATTCTTACCCTTTGCATCATATACGGAAATAAGAATGTCCTCTCCGCCCGGTACAGGGATATGTCCAGCCCAGAATTGCAGCTTCGCCCCTTTTAGCATTGCAGAGGTTTCGCCGTCTTTTAACGACATTTTCACCGCAAAGCCGCTTCCGGCATTGCCCATGACAAGGTTCTTATTGTAACTGCCATTATCATATTTGATTTCACCTGATTCCTTATTAACAAAGGGACTTAATTGAATATCACGTTTAAGATTTTTACCCGGCTCCACATCCATTGTGTAGGTTTTGCTGTAGTAGCCCTTAGCAAATACCTTAACAGTATAGGTACCCTCATAGGCTTTTAGCTGATAATCCCCATTTTCACTTGAATGACCGGGCTCAGCTTTTTCATCCTCTAACAGAAGAATCGTCGCATCCTTTAATGCATTTCCGGATGTATCTGTAACCGTACCTGAAACCGTTTGCTTTGGTAACGGCTCGAGCGTGACTTTCGGCGTGACCTCACCCTTACTTGAAACGGTTACTTTCTGGGTCTGAGGCTTGTACCCATAGGCTTTCACGTCAACCGTGTACTCTCCTGGCGGATGATGAATCACAAACTCACCGTTTTGCGGATTTGACTCTGTCGTCCATTCAGTTTCTAAGACCTTAATCGTTGCGTCAACTGGTAATAGCGCTGCCTTTTCTGATGCCTTACTTTCATTATGAAAGTCCATTAAAGGATAGGCTTGATTGACAAATGCTTCACTCGTTAACTTAATTTCTTTATGGATTACATTTTCTGCTTCACCCGCCGGTGCACTGCCTTTAATTTGCATATCGTCCAAGTACCAGCCTGGATACTTCCCATCATCTGTTTGAAGGTTAAATGCAATCGTGATCTTTTTACCATCATATTTCGATAAATCAATACCGACCTCATGCCAGTTTTGGTTTGTTCTCGTAATTTGGTATAGCTGCTCCCATTTCTTTCCGTCAACAGACACAAGAACTGTTCCAAAATCCCAGTAGCCCATGCTATACCACTGCTTAAATTGAAGCTGTGTTTCCCCTTCTACAATGACAGGCGGCATCACAAGCGTCATATTGGAGAACATTTCAGTCTGACCGCGTAAATTAGTAGCCATGACATTTTTGCCGGAAGGCGGAGCGGTCTTTGGACCGTAGGTTGGAACGCCCCATTCCCATGAGTTATTGATGCCATAAGAGTACCAGCCCTCAGGAATGCTTTCGAAATCCTCAACATAGCCTGCTCGTATCCCATCCCTAACGGAAACCCGTGCTTCCTCTGTCTTTACCTCATTACCTGAAAAGTCTTGGATCGTCCACCAATAGGTAAGTGTGCTGCCTTTTATAGCTTCGCCTGGAATGATTGCTTCATATAATCCATTTCGATGGTCCCCTGCATATCGTTCGGTATTAAATGCTGCTTCGTTCGCATCTTCATAACGGACATGAAGGGTAACCTTATTCACACTGCTATTGTCCATAGCTTGGATGGAAAATGGTGCATTCAGTCCTTCGTAGACCACCCGACGAGTGTCCTGAACATACGTCGGTACTTCATTATCATTACCCGGACCAACGACCTGACCCTTTATTTTTCCAATTCCTTGTTCAACGGCCTGTACCGCTGCATTTATATTTACAATTCCATAGCCATAGCCATTATTCGGGGCTTCTGGATAATTTTCATCTGTTTTGGTTGTAGACGTTAGTTTTAAAATATCCTCAATTTGTGTAAGTGACAATGCTGGATCCGCTTGTTTTAATAATAGCGCTGCAGCGGCAATATGCGGAGCCGCCATCGAAGTACCGTTATAACTTCCATATTCAAATGTATTCCAAGTCGCACCCGGCAATGCTGAACGGACACCAACTCCCGGTGCAGAAATGTCAGGCTTCACATCCCCTCTTTCTGATGGTCCCCTTAAGGAGAAGCTTGCCAACTCATCTGTCTTCGTCGTTGCTCCAACGGCAAATGACTCCGGATAATTCGCTGGTGAACTTGCAGTTCCCGGCAGTGCAACTGGATTAAAAAGATCGGTATTCCCAACCGAGAAAACCGGGAAGATTCCAACAGAACGCCACGCCTGAACAAGCGGTCTGAACCAATCGTTATTAATCGGCCGTCCTCCCCATGAATTATTAACTACATCCGGCGCCATTTCAGGGTGTGGAACTCCCTTTTCATCGGTCGGTGCTAACACCCATTCAGCTGCTTGGATGATATAAGAATCATAGCTTTCATTATTAGCAAAGGCCCTTGCGGCGATCCATTTTGCACCTGGTGCGATACCAATTTGATTTTGCCCATCAGGCTCCTGCCCAACCATTGTTCCCATCGTATGTGTGCCGTGCCCGTCAGAGTCAACCGGGCTGCCAATTTTGTAAATCGCATCATACCAGTTGAACGTGTGTGTTAGTTTGTCTGGATTATTCGGGTCATATCCGCGATACTTGGCTTTTAAGGCCGGGTGATTGACTGCTACACCACTATCGATATTTGCCACAACCGCCCCAGCGCCGGTTATTCCTCGTGCCCAAACTTCAGGGGCACCAACATGGTCAATATTCCATTCGACAGGGTTGTTTTCATCTGCTTTAGGCGTTGCAGACGGCTCCTCCTTTTTGATCGGTTCAAGTGTTTGTTTTTCATCAAGGAGGATTGACTTTACCTCAGGCAGCGCTGCAAGCTTCGTTACAGCCTCCTTCGTACCTGTTACGGCCATACCATTAATAATAAAAAAGTTATGAATCTCTTTTATTTTTCCGGAAGCCTTTTCCTCCTTTAGCAGGAGAGTAATCCCCTTTTGTGTGAGTTTGGCCTTGTCCTGCAGGGCTTGTACAACAGCCTTCTGGACATTGGCCTCCGTTTCCTTCTGAGAAGTACTCTTCTTTGCGGAGGTTTGCTTGGCAGATAAGGCAATTTTCTCCGTATCAGCCTGGTCGCGCAGGATTACAATGAATCTTGCGAATTCATCCTCCTCAAATTTTTTTACTAGTTTCGCATCGATGACTTCGCCCTTTGTGGAGCTCGTATCCGCCGGGATTACACTACTTGCAAGTGAATTCACCGGCAGGGCCAAGCTTAAGGTCATTACCAACGCAGTTAAAAGCATAAATGCGTTTACACAAAATCGTTTGGTTCTTCTCATTCTTTCACTCCCTATTTATTTTTGTATGTATGTGAAAATTCCTGGATGGTATGGTGAGATGGAGCTAAGCGGGTAAAAAACAGTATGATAAAGACATGTGGGTACCCCTGTATAAATCTGGATATCTATAATTCTAGTAATAATCGCACCAGATAACTATAGGGTGATTTTACCAAATTTTCTGAAATTATTAGGACTAAAGAAGTGACAGGTCCGCCCTGATACTTTTTGAATTTTGTCGACTGAAAACATAAAAGCCCTATTCCGTGGAAAGGGCTTTATGTCTGATTACAATTTTATTTCTCAATCAACTCTAAAAAGGAGCAAATCGTTAAGATGCCTTTGTCAAAGTTTTCTAAGTTGAAATGTTCATTCGGTGCATGAAGATTTTCATCTGGCAAACCGAATCCCATTAAGACAACAGGAGCATTTAATGAATGACTGAAATCCGATACAATCGGAATGGAGCCGCCTTCTCTTTTGTAAACAGGTGCTTTCCCATATACGTTTTGGTAAGCTTCGGCCGCTTTTTGGATCATCGGACTGTCGATTGGTGTTAAAAAAGGATTACCCGTATCGCCAAGAGACACTTTTACCGTGCATCCTTTTGGTGTATGTTCTTCCAGGTGTTTTTTGATCAATTCCTGTATCTTTTCAGGATTTTGATTATGGACTAGACGGCAGGTGATTTTGGCATGTGCCTCGTTCGGGATGACGGTTTTAGTCCCTTCCCCCTGAAATCCGCCCCATAGGCCGTTTATTTCTAATGTTGGCCGGGAACTGATTCTCTCAGGATAAGGATAATTGCTTTCCCCTCCCGTAAAATCTGTTAACCCTAACGATTTCTTCAGTTTTTCTTCATCGAAACCCAATGCTTTAATTTGTTCCTTTTCAAATTCTGTCAGTTCAACGACATCATCATAAAAATGGTCAACATTTACTTTACCAGTTGAATCATGAAGAGTAGAAAGCAGCTGTATCAATAGATGATTAGCATTTTGAACTCCCCCGCCGAACATGCCCGAATGCAAATCAGAATTTGCGGTTTTTAGAGAAAATTCCAGTGCACACAGACCTCTTAAGGAATAGGTAATGGCGGGAACACCTCGATCCCACATATCTGAATCAGAAATCACAACCACATCACAGGCTAATTTTTCTTGGTTATCAGTTAAAAATGGCGTAAGATGCGGGCTTCCAATTTCTTCTTCACCTTCGATGCAAAATTTTACGTTTACCGGTAATTTTCCTTCTATTTTCAATAGTGTTTCCACTGCTTTAATATGTAAGAATGTCTGCCCTTTGTCGTCGGTTGCCCCTCTGGCAAAGATCTTTTCATCACGGATTGTTGGTTCAAAAGGAGGCGTTTCCCATAATTGAATAGGGTCAACGGGCTGTACGTCATAATGGCCGTATACTAAAACTGTTGGTGCGTTTTCCTGATGAAGCCAGTCCGCATAAATAATCGGATGACCCTTTGTCTGGATAATTTCAACATGTTCCATACCAATGTTTTCTAATTTAGTCGCAATCCATGAAGCCGCTTTTTGTATGTCCTCTTTATGTTCGGATAAGGAACTAATACTGGGAATCCGGAGTAGTTCTTTTAATTCCTCAACATTCTCATGATGTTGTTTAGATAAAAAATCAGATAATTGGCTCATTTTATCACCTTTTCTATTTTATTTTCTATTCTATTTTATACAAAAAATTGGAGAAAACCTACAATCGACGCGGAAAATAAGAAGAGAGTATATGGTACCTTTCTCCTTCACATCTATTCTTCAGCACAACAAAAAGCCCATTTGTTGGAATGGGCGTAATTTCTAGGCAAGAAACCACTCGGTGATTTTATTTAATACAAGCTCCTTACGATTCTCCTAATTCCTTCCCTATGACTTCTTTCAAATCATCTTGTACACTTACTTTTGCAAGCTCAACTTTTGAACGGTATGCAGCCCGGACAATGACATGAGCGGCAACAGGTGCGGTGAGAAATACAAAGAATATTCCAAGAAACAACCGGATACTGAAATGTCCTTCAATTATGAAGAAAAGGAAGGTTCCCACAAGTGTAAATAGAACACCCATCGTGGATCCTTTGGAAAGCGCATGTGCACGGGTATAAATATCAGGGAGACGTATTAAGCCGATTGCACTCAAAAAACTAAAAATGGTACCACACAATATTAAAAGAACGGCAATCAGATCAATCGGATTGTTTGCGCTCAATGACCACACCTCTTTCCATATACCTTGCAAAGGCAATTGTCCCGATAAAGGAAAGTATTCCAATTAATAATATAACTTCAAAAAAACCTGTATGTCTTAGCAAAACAGAAAAAATGGCGACCCCTGAGATTAAATTAATCCCTAATGCATCGAGCGCCTGAACCCTATCAGGAGCAGTAGGTCCCATCACCAGCCGATAAATGGTTGCGAAAATAGCAAAACTAAGAAAAATTAATGAAAAAATTAATATTCCTTGTATCATTAACGTGTCACCTTCTTTATAGCCTTTTCAAATTTATTTTTAGATAACAGAACAGCGTCACTCGATTCCGGAATATCCATCGCGTGTATATAAAACTTCTTGCTGTTTGAAGAGATCTCTACTACAACAGACCCTGGGGTTAACGTAAGCAGTAATGCTAGTAACGTGACTTCTAAATCTCCTTCTAGCTCCGTTTCCAAAGTAAAAATCCCTGGTGTAATATTGATCTTAGGACGAAGAATTTGGCGAATCACCAATATACATGATGTAAACAATTCATAAAGAAACAAGAAAAAAAGTTGAACGATGGCAAGTAATGTAACCAAATAAAACTTTGTAGGAAGATACCTTCGCAATATTAAAAGCACCAACAAACCAAATAAGTAACCACTCAAGAATGTTAATCCGCTCCAATCATCCTGAAGAAACATCCAAATTAAACCGATCAATAAATTTACTAATACTTGCATGGGCATTGGTACCACCCCTTTCCTTATATTAAAGAAAACTCGCCGATTGGCGAGCCCGTTAGGGCGAAGACAGAGGCGTAGTTGCACTTATGCCTGATGGGAAAGTTATACTTTCCTATCGGCCAAGAATAACAGTTTGATCTATTGTCCTGGATTACTGCCCAAAACTGCCTCAATATACATGCTCGGATTCATTAAACCTTCAACCGCAAAATTAACGTAATCGTGAATTCCTTCTGCACCTAATCCGAGCGCTAACGTTAACATGGTAAGGATTCCTATTGGTAACAATAACCCCTTCGTTGTCCCGTTCTCCCCTGGTAAGTCTGTATACCCCCAGAATCCATTCATAAAGATTTTCATTATCGAATACAGGACCATAAGGCTGGTAATAAGCCCAATTCCCCCTAGCCAAAAGTAGCCGGCCTCAAAAGTTCCCTCTGTTATGAAAATTTTTCCCAGAAAGCCGCTTAACGGCGGAATGCCTGACAGTGATAATGCCGCTATAAAAAACATCCAGCCTAATCCCGGGTGTAATCGAATAAGCCCGCTGAATTCTTTTAGCTTACTTGTACCAGTAAGGTGTATAATTGTTCCCCCTAAGAGGAAAATCAGTGCCTTCACAATCATATCGTGAATTAAATAGTAGATAGATCCCGTTATCCCTTCAGTTGTAAAAGAGGCCACACCGGCTAAAATAAATCCCACACCTACAATAACGTTATAGGTTAGAATTCTTTTAATATCCCAAAAAGCGACGGCACCAATTGCTCCTAAAACCATCGTTACTGCAGCCAAAATACCTATTAATAAATGCGTAACCTCTGGTTCATGGTAGAAGACAAGGGTGAAAACCCTGATAATTGCATAAATCCCTACCTTTGTTAATAATGCAGCAAAAATGGCAGAAATAGCTGTCGGAGGAGCACTGTACGATCCCGGCAGCCAAAAGAAGAGAAATAAACCTGCCTTCAAACTAAACACAATTAAAAATAAAATAGCAACCGTCGTCATTAGCCCATCTTGTCCAACCTCCGTGATACGAACTGATAAATGGGCAAAATTCAAGGTGCCGGTCATGGCATAAAGAAATGCAATGGCAACAAGAAATAGAAAGGAAGAGATAATATTAATCAATATATATTTAATAGACTCCCTAAGCTGAATCCCTGTCCCTCCTAAAGAAATCAACACATAGGAGGAGACTAGCATTACCTCGAAGCAAACAAATAAATTGAAGACATCACCAGTCAGAAATGAGCCAATTACCCCAGTAATCAGAAACATGAATAGTGGGTAAAAGTAATAAGATTCTCTCTCATGTCCAATAGAGTGAAAAGCATACAGCAAGCAGCATAACGAAACAATACTCGTTACAAGGATCAGTAAAGCAGAAAACATATCAGCCACCATACTAACTCCAAAAGGGGCTTCCCAGCCGCCTAATTGAAGCGTTTGAATTCCACTTTTCTCAATTTGAATCATTAATGAAATGGTCGATATGCTGATTGCGATTGTAGCAAATACGCTTAGAAACCTCTGTAATATTATTTTTTTTCTAAAGATAACCATCATCATTCCCACTATAATTGGGATAATGATAGGTAAAATGACCAAATTATTCATTCTCAATACCTCTCATTTGCTCCGTATCATCCGTGCCCAACACTTTATAAGCACGATAACTCAGCACTAAAAAAAGAGCTGTAGTGGCAAAATTTATCACGATGGCTGTTAATAAAAGGGCTTGTGGTAATGAATCAGCATAGGTTAAATTCTTTATTCCGAGCAGTGGAGGTCCTCCCCTCTTTAACCCTCCCATCGTGATAATCAGTAAATTTACACCATGCCCCAAAATCGATGTTCCTAAAATTATTCTTAACAGGCTTTTCGTCAAAATCAAATAAATACCAATGGCAAATAATATTCCAACAAGGATAGACATTAACGTTTCCATTATCGATCATCACCTATGCTCATTATTATGGTGATGGAGGTTCCAATTACCGCCAATGCTACCCCAACATCAAAAATCACCGCTGTGGCCAGCTCGGTTTCACCAAATATCGGAAGTACGAAGTACCCATATGCCTGTGATAAAAACGGGGCATCAAAAAGCATCGCACCGACTCCCGTCAGAACCGCAATCAACACACCTACAGCAGCCACTACTTTAAAATCGACTGGAATATGATTTCTAACTGATTCGATATCAAATGTAAGAAACAACAGTATTAAGGCTGATGTAAATACCAGACCGCCGATAAATCCACCGCCGGGGTGATGATGGCCGGAAACAAAAAGATTAATGGCTAAGGTAAAAATGATCACGACTGCAACTTTTGTAACGCTGCGTATGATAACATCATTCGGCTCCTTCATTTTTATCCCTCCCTGGTAATCTAAGCTTGATTAATGAATATACACCTAGACCGGCAATAGTTAATACAAGAATCTCCAGCATGGTATCAATCCCACGAAAATCAACAAGGATGGCATTTACGATATTTTTTGCACCTGCTAGTTCATAAGAGTTTTCATAAAAGCCTGAAATGGATTCAAATAACCGATTTCCATTTGCAGATAAAGCAATGATGGTAACGGCCACACCAACACCGATGGAGATGAGCGCATTGACTGCTTTAAACCGTACACGACTGATTTCCTTCCGCAACTGCGGCAAATGATAGAAACACAACAAGAAAAGGGCCGTTGTAACCGTCTCTACAACCAATTGGGTAAGGGCCAAATCAGGCGCTCGAAATAGAACGAAGAAAAAAGAAACAAGAAAGCCCAGTGCCCCAACAGCAACGATGGCGGTCAGCCTGTTTTTTGAAACGAGAACGGTTAAAGCAGCAATGACCATCGCAACCACTAACCCCGTTTCAAAAAGATTAACTGGTGCATCATTAGAGGGGTCAAACGAAAATCCATCAAATAACCACATCGCACCGCCAACAACAACTATGATAAACGCAAATATATATACTAAATAATCGCGGATAAACCCCGTCATATATTTATTTGTTAGTGATCCCGATATATTCTCCATTCTTTCTAAACTGAAATTATATAGATTATTTAACGTTAGATTTTCTGGATAGAAACGATATACTCGATACCATTTTCTTAAATAAATGTACAACAAAGTGCCAATGATGATGACTCCAATGGTCATAAACAGCTCCGTATTCCACCCGTGCCAGGGACTTATTTTCACTTTCAGTTCCCCTGCATTAGCAAGCGTTGGCAATACAGCATACCAAGCCGGTTTTAAAAGATATTTTGACAGTACATTTGGAAAAAAGAATATAATAATGACAAGAGAACCGAGAACAAACGGGGAAACCAACATCCCGATCGGCGGCTCATGCACAACCTTACCTAGTTTTTCAGGCTTATTTTTCCCTCTAAATGTTTTAAATACAAGAACCATGCTATATACAAACGTAAACACACTCGCAACCCAGGCAATTATTGGTATCGCAAGTCCAATATGGTCAGCATTAAACACAGTCATGTTCGAAGCATTTACTACCGCTGTGAAAAACATCTCCTTGCTTAAAAAGCCATTAAATGGAGGAAGACCTGCCATGGCAAAACTGCCGATCACAGTAAGGGTAAAGGTTATTGGCATCAGATGCATCAATCCCCCCAGCCTCCGTATATCACGCGTTCCCGTCTCATGGTCAATAATCCCAACTACCATAAACAGACAGCCTTTAAATGTAGAATGATTGACCAAGTGGAATATGGCCGCAAATATTGCTACAGCATATACGGAGGAATCATTTCCAATCCCGTAATACAATGCAGCAGAACCTAATCCAAGAAGGCTCATAATTAATCCTAATTGGCTAATGGTTGAATAGGCCAGCAACGCCTTTAAATCTGTTTGCCTCACTGCATTCACGGATCCATATAATAAAGTTATGATTCCTACTCCGGATACCAGCCAAAACCATTCAGCTGTACCACCGAAAATCGGGGTAAAACGGGCAACTAAATAGATACCTGCTTTCACCATTGTGGCCGAATGTAAATAAGCGCTAATTGGAGTAGGTGCCTCCATCGCATCCGGTAACCATATACTGAATGGAAACTGCGCTGACTTTGTAAATGCTTCCGATTAACACTAAAATCATCGCTGGAATAAACAATGAATGGGATGGAATCCCGACTGTATTACGGATCATTTCACGAATACTATTCGTATCCGTCATCAATGAAAGCATAATGAAACCTGCTAGCATCGCAAGCCCGCCAAATATGGTAATCAAGAGCGATTTTTGAGCACCATACCGAGATTTTTCACGCTTCATACCAGTAGGCAATTAATAAGAAAGACGATACACTGGTCGTTTCCCAGAAAACATAGAGAACAAAAATATTATCAGAAAAGACTAGACCAAGCATCGCTCCCATAAACAACAGCAAATACACATAAAAATTATGAAGTGCTTCGCGATGCTTTGACATATAGTAAATGGAATAGAGGATGACCAAGTGCGCCAATTCCTGCAATTAATAGTCCAAAAACAAGACTTAACCCATCAACATACGTCG